>DAOUJB010000194.1:0-9797 GCA_034423155.1 Anaerolineae bacterium
CTAGCCTGACTTTCGGCAGAAACGATGTTGAACGAAAGGGGCTGGCGAGCTCGTTCGGCTTCCAGCGCCGCCCCCAATGCAGCCGGGATGATTTCGTTTGCGGCTTGAGCGACCGCCGTGCCGACCGCATCGCTGATCACCGCATCGTTGGCTTGACGAGTCGCCAGCGCATCCTCCACCGAAATGCTGGCTTCGCCACTGCCGCCCGTGATATAGATATAGCCGAATATGCCGCCAGCCGCGCCCACCAGCAGCGCAACGATCAGCAGCAGCGCGAACCTCCCGATTGATAAGCGTATCGACATCAGCGTGCTCCTCGCCTGGTTGACTTTCGTGCACTTGTTGTAAAGCCATACGCGGCAATTGGCGTTCTGGTTGCAAATACTGCACGGCTGGACAGCGCGACCCAGATTCGCAATGCGCGCGCACAATTGCTACACTCTGTGCATACAACCGACAGCAAGCGCAAGGAGACTGGCATGGCTGTTACCATACGCTGGCTGGGTCATTCAGCCTACGCACTGAACATCGACGGGCACAAACTCCTGGTCGATCCTTTCGTCAGCGGCAACCCCATGGCCAAAGCGGCTGCCAAAGACCTGGACGCAGAAGTCATCTTGCTGACGCACGCGCATGGCGATCATGTCGGCGATTCTGTGGAAATCGCCAAACGCACGGGCGCGCTGGTCGTCTGCAACTTCGAGATGGGCGACTGGTACACCCAGCATGGCGTCCAGCATGTGTATCAGGGCAATCCCGGCGGCACCTTTCGCAATGATTGGATGAGCGCCAAATGGACGATCGCCTTTCATAGTTCGTCCTTTCCCGATGGTAGCTATGGCGGGCAGCCCAATGGCTTTGTGATTCGCGGCGGCGGCGCTGTCATTTATCATGCCGGCGACACCTGCCTGTTCAGCGATATGCGACTGATCGGCGACGAAGGGCTGGATGTGGCGCTGCTGCCCATCGGCGATTGCTTCACCATGGGCATAGACGATTCGATCAAGGCGGTCAAACTGCTCCACCCACGCATCGTTTCGCCCATGCACTACAACACCTTCCCGCCCATCGAGCAAGATGTCGGGGCTTGGGCAGAGCGAGTAGCTGCCGAAACAGCAGCAGAAGCAGTCGTGCTGGAGCCGGATGGGGAGATGTCTTTGTAATCCCCCCGACAGCCGCACGTAGGGGCGAGTCGCCGCCTCGCCCGTCGAAATCCCAATTCACAATCCATTTCGTCGTAGGGGCGATATACCATATCGCCCGTTTTCGCCATGATTTGATTTTCGAGCGACCTAGTAGGTCGCCCCTACGAAGAGCCGCAATCAGAGCGAATCGTCGCCACGCAAGCAACGGATGTAGGCCATGATATCGGCCTGCGCCGGGGGCGGATGGTCGTATCCCAGCGCGGCGCAGAGTTCCCGCGACAGCTTCGCGAATAATTCAAGCTGCGTCATCAACGCATCCCACAGCCCTGCTTCGTCGTCCCAACCCGACCAGATTCGCGAGATGGCGGCATAGTCTTCGGCGCGCGCCCACTCGTGAATGCGCTTGCCCAGCAGCCAGGTATTTGTCGGCTGGCTGGAGGTGGCGCGGGCCTGCCATTCCAGCATTTGCAGCAGCATGGTTTTCATCGTCCAGTCGCGGAATTTGACCACCCAAAATTCGCGGCGGCGGATGAACTGCGCGACATGGATGGCTTCAAACCAAAATTCGTTGAGACAGGCAGCCACCTGCTCACGGCTGGGCGCGGACGGTTGCGGGAAGCTGCGCGGCGATGGCGGCAACTGCGGATATAAACCGTCTTTGTCCAGCGCGACATGATAACCGCGCAGGTATTCGTCGCTCAACTGGCCGCTGGCTATCATTGCGCGTATGCCATCAATATGGATGAGCTGGAAGTCGACTTTGCGGCCGCCGGCGAACCACACCAGTCGATAAGGAACGGACTTGCCCAACGGGAAGCGGATCCATACCTCGCCCAATGTGTCCAGCCAGCTGTCGTCTCGACAATAACGCGCGAAATCGGTAGTGATGATCTGCGCGTCCAGATCGGAAAAAGCATCGGTGGAGCCATCCTCGCGGGCCAGCGAGCCAGTGACCACGACCGCGCGAATGGCATCTTCGCCGCGCGCCCAGTCGACGATGGCGGGCAAGTGTGAATGATTCATCATGGCCATATTAGTCATGCGCAACCGAGCAACGCCGCTCTAATTCGATAACTGTAGGGGTGAGACTTGTCTCGCCCAAAACACCGCCAGTGTACATGTGGGCGACTCAAGAGTCGCCCCTACGCGATTCCACTTGATTGCTGCATTGCTTTGTTGGCTTCACTGAGGCAGCCGCGCGCTAGCCCTTTACAGCGCCAGCCGTCAGCCCTTCGACGATGCGGTTTTGGAAGATCAACACCAAGACCACCAGCGGGATCGTCACCACCATCGCTGCCGCCATGATCTCGGCGATTGGCTCTTGCTCGGAGAACTGACCCGAAAATTGCGCGATGGCCACCGGCACCGTCTGCGCGGACGGGTTGGTCGCCGTGAAGTTCAGCGCGAACAGGTACTCATTCCACGATTGCACGAACGCCAGCAGGCCGGTCGTCACCAGCGCCGGCGCAGTCAGCGGCAGCAGGATCAAGCGGAATGTCTGGAAAGGCGTCGCGCCATCGACAATCGCCGCTTGCTCGATCTCGCCCGGCAGCCCCTTGAAAAAGCTGGTCAGCACCCAGACCGTGAAAGGCAGCGAAAACACCGGATAGGTTACGATCAGCGACAGGCTGGTGCCAAAGAAGCCCAGTTCGCGCACGATGGTGTACAAGCCCGACAGAATCGAAATCGCCGGGAACATCGTCATCGAAAGCACGACATATAGCAGCGCCACCCGCCCGCGGAAGCGCAGCCTGCCCAGCGCATACGCCGCAAAAGAACCCGCCACCAGCGCAAAGATCGATGTCGCTGCCGAGATGAACGCCGAGTTGCGCAGCGCATCCAAGAAGGTATTGTCGCGGAAGACATATTCATAATTCTTCATCGTCGGTTCGCGCGGCAGATAACTCGCGCTTTGGAACATCTCGTTTTCGGTTTTGAACGAGGTCATGAACGCCCAATAAAAAGGAAAGAGCGCATAGACGGCGACCAGAAACACCAGGGCATAGATAAAGACCTGCTGCGCGCGTTGACGAAGCTGCTTTGCTGTCATATCACGACTCCACATTCAGCAGGCGCACATAGATAAAGGCGAAAATAGAAATGAAGATGAATATGATGACGCTGATCGCCGAGGCATAGCCATCCTGCTGATTGCTGACCAGCGTTTCAAAATTGTAGGTGGCCATAGACAACTGCTGTCGCCCGAAGAGCACATTGAACAAGTCAAAGACGCGCAGGGCATCCAGCGTGCGGAAGATCAGGGCGATGGCGATGGCGGGCCGCAGCAAAGGCAGCGTGATCGAGAAGAAACGCCGCACTGGGCTGGCGCCATCCACCGAGGCCGCTTCGTACAGGTCGCTGGGGATGATCTGCAAGCCCGCCAGCAGCAGCAGCGCCATGAAAGGCGCGGTCTTCCAGACATCGACGATGATGGCAGTGGGGATTTGCAGGCTGGGGTCGGACAGCCAGGCTTGCGGCGCATCGATCATCTGCAAATCGAGCAAGATCTTGTTGAAGATGCCGGCGGTCGTATCTTTCAACATCAGCTCCCAGAGTCGCGCCGAAATCACTGTGGGGATCGCCCAAGGCACCAGCATCACCGCGCGCATCGCCCCGCGCCCACGGAACTTGGAATTAACCACCATCGCCATGAACAAGCCAATGACCAACTCCAGCGCCACCGACACGATCGTGAACAACACGGTCGTGCCAATCGCCTCGATAAAGTCATCGTCCAGCCCGCTGATGGCGACCGACTGGTCATTGCCCACCGAGATATTGGCGACTGTGCGATAGCCTTCGCGCAGCAGCTCGCGGTCGATCGATTCCCAGCGGATGCTGCCATTGGCGCGCGTGCTGCAGGGATCAGCGGGGTCGCTCTTGCGGCAGGTCACGGTGTCGACGCGGATGGTCAACAGATTGGCGTAATTTTCCAAACCAACAAATTGCGGCACGGCGCTGCCAGCGAAGCGCTTGTCGGTCAGGCTGCGGATGAAAGTCTGCTCCAGCGGACGCGCCGCCACCAGCACGAAGATCGTCAGCGTGGGGATGAGCAGGTTCCAGGCCAGACGCGTCTCCCGCCCGATCAACGAATCTTCGCCGCCAAAGAGCCTGTCGATATTGCGGTTGAGCCAATACCACAAGCCGGCCGCGCCCAACAAAATCAGCAGGGCTGGCAAGATCGCATCCACCAGCGCGCCCCAATCGACCGCTTCTTTGTCCATGGCCGCGCTGTTGAGGATGTTGAATATCGTCAGCGCAATGTAAGCCCCGATGCCGATCGCCAGCCACAGCAGCAATATGCGCGCCCAATACGCCGTGCGAATATGCCCATGACGCAGCCGCCAGCCAATGGCGATGAAGAAACCGCCCGCGCCGATGAATAGCGTCGACACGATAATGCCAAAGCGCTCCAGGAAGATCAGCAGCAGCGATGGCGCGCCCGCATCATCATCGCCGGGCGTCCAATTCAAAGCCAGCTGGATGCCGGGATCGTTGAGCACGGTCAGGCAGAAGAAGGCGATTGCCAGCGCGCCAATCAAAATCATCACGACGCTCAGCGCGTTGACGAGCAGATGGTTGTCGCTGGATGTCGGTTTTGCGCTCATAGAAACGCCTGTCTCGCAGCAGTTGTCTCTTGCGATGCGTCCTTTGCGCTTATGCTGGGCGTGCGCCCTTCTCCTGACGAATGATGTCCGAAGAAGGGCTGCATGGAGGGCGAGCCATATAGCCTGCCGCCCTCCGCGAAAAGCTGAAAACTGCTTACATATCGAAGAGATCCGCGATATCCAGCTCGAGCAGTTCGAGCGCGACCGCAGCATCTTCCTCGCCGGTCAAGATCGAGTGGATGGCGTTGAAGTAGAGCGTCGATACGGCGTTGTAGCGATCCTTCGAGAAGTTCGAGGGCCGCGCCGTGGTGACATCGGCCAGGTCCGGACGGATGAAAGGCATGGCTGCGATGATTTCCGGGTCGCTGTACAACTCGACAGCGCCAGGCGGGTTGGAGGTGAAGACGGCAAAGTCTTTCTGGCTCTCGACGCTAGTCAAGAAGATGGCGAAAGCCGCCGCCGCTTCCGGATTCTCGCTGTACTTGGAAACGCCGATATGCCAGCCGCCCAGGGTCGATGCGCCCATGCCGCTGTCGCCAGCTGGCAGCGCTGCCACATCAAAGCCCGGAATGTCTTCGCTGGCTTGGCTGCGCGAATAGGCGTAGGGCCAGTTGCGCATGAAAGCCGCATTGC
Source organism: Anaerolineae bacterium (assembly GCA_034423155.1). GTDB lineage: Bacteria > Chloroflexota > Anaerolineae > Aggregatilineales > Phototrophicaceae > UBA6055. The sequence continues at coordinate 5,387 of DAOUJB010000194.1, forward strand.
CCGCATGCCAGACAGCGCGCGAATCTTCTTCCTGATAGCCGACAACGCCCGGCGGGCTGATCGTGCCCACCCAGCCAGCTGCCTGTTCATAAATCTCCACGGCGGCATCGCTCAGCGCGCTGATGGTGCCATCGCTCTGCAAGAAGTTCTCGCCAGTCGCCGATACATGCCATTCCAGCGCGTCGCAGGTCAAGCCTTCGTAGGCGTTGCCTTGCCAGACGAAGCCCCAGAATTCATCGTTGCCTTCGGCGCGCTCGCCAGCCTGGATTGCCGCAGCCATTTCTTCAAGCTCGTCCCAGGTGGCCGGCGGTCCATCGTAGCCGTACTTTTCGAGCAGGTCGGTGCGATAGTAGAGCATGCCAAAGCCGACGCGCAGCGGCAGCGCGATCAGGCGGCCGTCGATGGTGTTGTTGTCGATCAGCGCGGGCATCTGCGCGTCAATATGCGCTTGCGGCGCGATGCCGTTCAGGTCGATCAGATGCTCTGCCAGCTGCCCGGGCCAGATAACATCGACGCGGATGACATCCAGGTCGCTGCTTTCCGCCTCGAACGCGGTCAGGTAGAAGGCGATCAGGTCGGTTACATTGGCGGCGCCATCGTTGCGCTCGACCGTGATGTTGGGGCAGACCTCATTGAAGCGGCTGATGATGCGGTCTTCCGCCTCTGGATAGTTGCCAACCGGGTCGCCAAAGAACTTGATGGCGACTTCTTCGTCGGTGCCGCAGTCAAATTCATGGCCATCAGCCAGCGCCACGCCAGCCGGAATCGCCAAAGCGAACACGAGTAGTACGAGTAAGAGCTTGCGCATTAGACTGTCCTTTCGCTCGGGGTAGTCGGTGTGATAAGCAAGTTGATACGCAGTGCGGATTTGCGCATAAATTACCCCCTTTTCTGTACCATTGTCAGGAATCGCAAGAGATGCAACGCGCCCGAAGGTCGAGTCTAACACAGCATGCAATATATTGTCCATTCTGAATATGTTAAATTTACTTTAAATCTTCCCGACCTGCAATTCACCCGCCCAGGCAGCCTGGACTATCGCGCCGACTCCAGCGCCAGGAATTGCTGGAAGAGCCTGTACCTGCCCGCGTTTGTCGCTACAATAAGCGCCCCGACTCATGCACGCGAGGCAGCGCAATGAGCCACCCGGCCTGGCGCATCATCCGCGATATTGACCTGGCGCGCGAAAGCCTGCTCAAACGCCGCTCCCTGCGCGATATCCAGCCGCCAGAAAGTGTGCTGGCGCGCACCGCAACGCTATTTGGCGAGCCGATCGCGCCTGACGAAGCCGTGCGCCGCATCATCGCCAGCGTCCGACAAGCTGGCGACAAAGCCCTCTTGCAGTGGAATCAAAAGCTCGACAGCAGCGAAAATCCACGCTTGCAAGTTGCGCCCGGGCAGCTGCAATCGGCACTGGATTCCATCCCCGCCACATTGCGCGAGTCCATGCAAACAGCCGCCCGGCGCATCCGCGACTTTCATCGGCAGCAGCCCCTGCAAAGCTGGATCGACAGCGGCGAGCACGGCGCTCTGGGACAATTGATCCGCCCGCTGGACTCGGTCGGCGTCTATGTGCCCGGCGGCAGCGCGCCCCTGCCCTCGTCTTTGCTGATGACCGTCATCCCGGCGCAGGTGGCCGGCGTGCGCGAAATCGCCCTCTGCACCCCGCCCGGCAGCGGCGGCAGCGATATCCACCCGACCATCCTGGCGGCTGCGGCAGTGGCCGGGGTCGAGCGCGTCTACCGAGTCGGCGGCGCGCAAGCCATCGCAGCCTTGGCTTATGGCACGCAGACGATCCCGCGCGTGGCCAGCATCGTTGGCGCTGGCAACCTTTTCGTCACTTTGGCAAAGCAGCAGGTCTATGGCGATGTCGGCATTGATGGCTTGCTGGGTCCCACCGAAACAGTCGTCATCGCCGATGAACATGCCGACCCGCAGCTGGCAGCGGCTGATTTGCTGGCGCAGGCCGAGCATGACCTGCTCGCTTCGGCGATTCTGCTGACACCCAGCGAGAAACTGGCGCGCGCGGTCGGCACAGAAATCGCCCGGCAGCTGGAATCGCTGGAACGCCGCGATATCATCCTGGGCGCGCTGGACAACAACAGCGGCTGCGTCATCACCGCCGACCTGGAGCAGGCATTCCAGCTGGCCAACGACTATGCCGCCGAGCACCTCTGCCTGCTGGTGGACGATGCCTGGTCGTGGCTGGGGCATGTGCGCAATGCCGGCGGCGTCTTTTTGGGCGAACATTCTTACGAGGTGCTGGGCGATTATGTAGCCGGCCCCAGCCATGTCATGCCCACCGGCGGCACAGCCCGTTTTGCCTCGCCATTGAATGTGCTGAACTTCGTCAAAATCACCAGCTTGATCGCGCTGGACAAAAGCGCCGCCCGCCAGCTGAGCATCCCGGCAGAAGTGCTCGCCCGCGCAGAATCGCTGGATGCCCACGCCGCCGCCGCCCGCTTGCGCGCAGAAAACCTCCCCCCGACCCGACGGGGGGACTGAGGGGGGTAGAATGACTCAACCCACGCGCATCCGCCGCGATATCGCCGCCATGAGCGCCTATACGCCGACCACTTCGCTGGAAGTCTTCGCCGAGCGACTCGGACGAAGCGCCGAGGCACTCATCAAGCTGGACGCCAATGAAAATCCCTTCGGTCCCTCGCCGCGCGTGCACGAAGCGCTGGCGCAACTGGCGGGCGCGCATATTTATCCCGACCCCGAATCCGGGCGTCTGCGCGCGCTGCTGGCCGATTATTGCGGCGCGCCAGCCGAGCAAATCCTGTGTGGCGCCGGCGCGGATGAACTGATCGAACTCATCATGCAGCTTTTTATCGAGCCGGGCGATTGCATCATCAACACGCCGCCCACCTTCGCCATGTACAGCTTTAACGCGCCGCTCTACCACGCCCGCGCCATTGATGTCCCGCGGCGGAATGACTTCTCGCTCGATGTGGAAGCGATCGAACGCGCCGTGCAGCAGCATAAGCCCAAACTGGTCTTTTTGTGTTCGCCCAACAACCCCAGCGGCAACCTCATCCCGCCCGCGCAATTCGACCGTCTGTTGGCGCTGCCGACCACGCTGGTGCTCGATGAGGCATATATCGAATTCGCAGAAGCCGACAGTCTCGCCAGCCAGGTTGGAACGCGCGAAAACCTGATCGTCCTGCGCACCTTGAGCAAGTGGGCGGGCTTGGCGGGCTTGCGGCTGGGTTATGGCATCTTCCCGCCAACGCTGATGCCGCACTTGTGGAAGATCAAGCAGCCCTACAATGTCAATGTCGCAGCCGACGCGGCTGGACAAGCCTCGCTGCAAGACATCGGCACCCTGCATGCCCGCGTCGCCGAACTGGTGCGGCAGCGCAAACGCCTGGAATCGGCGCTGGAAGAATTGCCCTTCCTGCATCCCTATCCCTCGCAAGCCAATTTTGTGCTCTGCCGCGTACAAGGCATGCCCGCATCACAATTGCGCGACCAAATGGCGCAGGCCGGCATCATCGCGCGCTATTATGACAAGCCGCGTCTGCGCGACCACATCCGCATCAGCGCCGGCACCGCGCCGCAAATGCAGCGGCTGCTGGATGCCCTGGCAAACTGCGCGCCGCGCTAAAGCCGCGATTATGCTATACTCCCCGCGCAAACAAGGATGCGAATGATGACCCAGCGAAGCGCCGATATCCAACGCGACACCAAAGAAACCAGCATCGCGCTGCGTCTGAACCTGGACGGCGGCGGGACAGCCGAGATCGACACGGGCATCGGTTTCTACGACCACATGCTGGGGCATATCGCCCTGCACGGCAAGTTCGACCTGCAAGTGACTGCGCAAGGCGACCTGCACATCGACGCCCACCACACGATCGAAGATGTCGCTATCTGTCTGGGGCGGGCGATCGACGCAGCTTTGGGCGGTCGCAGCCGCATCCAGCGCATGGGCAGCGCTTATGTGCCTATGGATGAAGCCCTGGCGCGCGTGGTTATCGACCTCAGCGGACGCCCGTATGCCGTCATACAAGCCGGCTTCCAAACGCCGCTTTTGGGACAGATGCCCACCGACCTGGTCATTCACGCGCTGGAGACGATCGCTGCAAACGCCAAAATGAACCTGCATGCGGCTGTGATCTATGGACGCAACGACCACCACAAAGCCGAAGCGCTCTTCAAGGCTTTTGGACGCGCCCTCGCACAGGCAGTCGCCATCGACAGCGGACGCAGCGGCATCCCCAGCAGCAAAGGCACGCTCACGGAGTAAACATCCATGCAGGAATTCGTCGACTTTGCCACGCAGCTCGCCCGAGCCAGCGGCGAGCTTATCATGCGCTACTTCCGCAGCGATATCGCCGTCGAAACCAAAGCCGACCAATCGCCCGTCACCATCGCCGATCAACGCGCCGAAGAACTCATGCGCGAG
>DAOUJB010000195.1:0-1698 GCA_034423155.1 Anaerolineae bacterium
AATTTGACGATGCCGGCGTCGATATCAAGCTGCCCAAAGAGCCGCCAACCCGCCAAAACCTCAACCGCAGCATCGCCGCCGCCGCCAAACCGCTGACCAAGCCCGTGCAAGACTCGCTGGACGAAGTCAAAAAGGACATCGACAGCGTGCAAGAAGTCAGCGACGCGCTAAACCAGAAGCAGCCCAAAGCAAAAACCGCGGCGCAAAAACCAGCCGTCAAGCAGCCAGCCAAATCGACGACAAGCGCCAAAGCCAGCCAGCCAGCCGCGCCCGAACCTGTCAAAATGGGCAGTTGGAGCGGCGACACGACCGCAGCAGGCAGCGCCAATGGCAGCGCGCCCGACCTGGGCAGCTGGTCCAGCGGCGGCGAGCAGGACAAGGCATGACAGAAGCCGCCGAGCTGCAGGAGATCGAAGATGGTCATGAACTCCGCATGGGGTTCTTTGAGCATCTGGACGAGCTGCGCCATCGGCTGACGCGGGCCGTGCTTTCGCTGGTGGTCGGCACAGTCGTCGGCGTCTTCTTCACCGACCGCGTGCTGATGCTGCTGCAAGAGCCCTATTGCCAAATCCCCGGCGTCAACAGCTGCGAGCTGGTCTTCCTCGACCCGACCGGCAATATCTTAATCTACTTCAAGGTCGCGCTGATGGTGGGGGGCATCTTGTCCATCCCCATGGTTACCTATCAGCTGCTGATGTTCATCCTGCCCGGCTTGACGCGCAAAGAAAAGCGCTATGTGCTGCTGTCGATCCCGGCGACGACGGCGCTCTTCATCATTGGCGTCGTCTTTGCCTGGCGCATTTTGATGCCGCCGGCGCTGGGCTTCCTCAATGAGTTTCAGGCGCAGATCTTCGAGCCCGAGTGGACGGCAGATGGCTACATCAGTTTCGTCACCTCGCTGCTGTTTTGGATGGGCGTGGCTTTTCAGACGCCGCTGATCTTCTTCGTGATATCGCTGCTGGGGCTGGTCAGCGCGGGCACGCTGGTGCGTCAATGGCGCATTGCCGTGGTGGGCGCTTCGATCGCGGCTGCATTGATCACGCCGACAATCGACCCCGTCAATATGTTCTTGGTGATGGCGCCGCTGCTGACTCTGTATGCGCTGAGCATCGTGCTGGTTTTCTTCGGACGCAAGCTGTCTGGCATCGACCGCGCGGACTGAACCTGCCTTCTCCTGTACGCTGTGCTACAATCGCGCCGTCTTCGCCCAGATGCTCCGGAGAACCCCATGCCACAGTTGATCTCGCCCTATGGTGGCGATCTTGTCGACCTGCTTGTCCCGCGCGAGACTTTGCTGCGCAGAACTGCCCATGCCAACACGCTGCCCTCGATCCAGGTGAGTCCACGCGTCGTCTGCGATTTGGAATTGTTGGCTGTTGGCGCTTTTTCGCCTTTGCGCAGTTTCATGAACGAAGCCGATTTTCGCAGCGTGCTCGATACCATGCGCCTGGCTGATGGCACGCTCTTCCCCATGCCCATCACGCTGCCGGTCGAGCCGAATCCCGAGCTGCAACCGGGCAAGGAAGTCGCTCTGCGCGACAGTCGCAACAACCTGTTGGCCATCCAACATATCGAAGAGATTTATGAGTGGGATCTGGAGACGACAGCGGCAGCCGTCTTCGGCAAGTTTGACGCGCGCCACCCCATCATCGCCGAGATGCACCGCTGGGGCAGATGCCATATCAGCGGACGCCTGGA
>DAOUJB010000196.1:0-7755 GCA_034423155.1 Anaerolineae bacterium
ATCTTGTCGCAGTACAACCTGCTGGTGGACGCGCAGGGCATCGCGCAGTGGCAAGCGATCACCGGCAACCAGCGCGCCATGTGCGTGCTGCCCATTCATCATGTCAACGGCATAGTCGTGACGATCATGGCGCCCTTGTCGGTTGGCGGCTCGACCGTGCTCAACAGTCGTTTCAGCGCCAGCCACTTTTGGGAGCGCATCGTGCGCGAGGGCGTCAATGTGGTCAGCGTCGTGCCCACCCTGCTGCAGTTTCTCATTGAACATGGGCGCGAACAGCAGGCGGCCGGCGACACCATCTTTGGCGCGGGCATCAACCGCCGCGACCTGACGCATTTCCGCCACTTGATCTGCGGCGCGGGCACGCTGTCTGTGGCGCTGGCGAAAGAATTCAGCGAGCTCTTTGGATTCACGATCCTGCACGGCTATGGCTTGAGCGAATCGACTTGTTATTCCTGCTTCTTGCCCATCAGCTTGTCCTGGGCTGCCAATCAGCGCTGGCTGCTTGCGCATGGCTATCCCAGCATCGGTTGCCCGATCGAGCCAAACGAGATGGCGATATTCTCCGCCGATGGCAGTGGCGAGCAACTGGGCGCGGGCGAACGCGGCGAAATCTGCATTCGCGGTCACAATGTCATGCAAGGCTATTTCAAGCGCGCCGATGCCAATTCCGAGACTTTCAAATTCGGCTGGTTTCGCAGCGGAGATGAAGGCTTCTACCTGCGCGGGGAAGGTGGACGGCAATTCTTCTTCATCACCGGGCGCATCAAAGAGCTGATCAACCGCGGCGGCGTCAAATTCAGCCCCTTTGATATCGAAGAGGCGCTGCTGGCTATTGACGGCGTGAAAGTGGGCTTGGCCATCGCTTTCCCCAATATCTATTATGGCGAAGAAGTCGGCGCGTACATTGTGCCAGAAGCCGGCGCGCAACTGACAGTCGAAGCCATTCTCGCCGCTTGCCGTGCCCAGATGACATTCGAAAAAGCGCCCAAAGCGGTCGTGTTCGGCGGGGAAGTCCCGGTCACTTCGACAGGCAAATACCAACGCCTGAAGTTGCAAGGTCTATTCGCTGAGTGGGAACGCACGCAGTTTAGACGCTGACTTCCCGCGCGCGCCGCCGTTGCAATTCGGGCCAGACCAGCAAGCCAATCAAGCCATTCAAAACGACGATGACGGTACTGCCTTCGTGCCCAAGCACGCCGATAGGCAAAGGCAGATCCACCGCGAACACGCCCAAAATCAGCAAGCCAATCACGGCCAGTGAAAAGCCGATATTCTGCCATACGACTCGTTTTGCGCGCGCCGCCAGCGACAGTGCGTCGGCGAGGCGCGCCAGCTTGTCGCCCATCAGCACGACATCGGCTGTTTCAAGCGCGACATCTGTGCCTGCGCCGCCCATGGCAATGCCGACATCCGCCAGTGCCAACGCGGGAGCGTCGTTGATGCCGTCGCCAAGCATGGCCACCGACCCATATTCCTCGCGCAACTGCGTTATGATTTCGCTCTTGTCTTCGGGCAGCAGCCCGGCATAAACGCGGGAGATGCCGATCTGCGCGGCAATGGCGTCGGCGACGCGTTGGTTGTCGCCCGTCAGCATAACCGCGGAGATGCCACGCTCTCGCAGTGTCCGCATAAGTTGTGGCGCTTCGGCACGGCATTCATCGGCCAGGGCGATCAGCCCCAGCCACTGGTCATCGCGCAGCGCGCCCACAAGCGTTTTGCCAGCCGCTTCCAAAGCCGACTGCGCCGATCGCAATGCCGCCGGCAGCGGGACTTCTTGGCTCAGCAGGCTGACGCGCCCAACACGCACAACAGTCTCAAGCAACTTCGCTTGCACGAATCGGCCCGTCTGCGAAAAGAAATCTTCGCCATGCGGGAAATTCACGCCCGTCTCGTTGGCGTATTCAACGATGGCTTTCGCCAGCAGATGCTCGGAACGCGCTTCGACCGCGGCCGCGCTGCGCAGCAATTCGTCTCTGCTGATGCCGGGCGCCGCCACAAGATCCGTTACGGACGGCTGACCAACCGTCAGCGTGCCCGTTTTGTCAAAGGCGACCACCTTGATTTTGTCCAGCTGTTCCAAGCTGGCGCCACCTTTGACGAGCACACCCCCGCGCGCCGCCGAAGCGATGGCCGAGATGAACGCCGATGGCACGCTAATGACCAGGGCACAGGGCGAAGCCACCGTCATCAGCACCATGGCCCGATAAAAGTTGCTTTCGAAGTCCACCAGCCCCAGCGCAGGCGGCAACAGAATGATCAGCGCGATGCCGACGATAATCAACCTGGCATAGGCTTGTTCAAAGCGCTCCAGATAGCGCTCGGTCGGCGCTTTGCTCTCTTGCGCCTCTTCCGTCAGCTTGATTATGCGCGACAGTGTGGTATCAGCGGCTTTGCGTTGCGCGCGAACATCCAGGCTGCCCAGCGTATTCAGCGTGCCAGCGAAGACCGGCGCGCCAAGCGACTTGTCGACAGGGATGGACTCGCCGGTGATGGGGCTTTCGTCCACGGCCGAGCTGCCCGCGATAACTTCGCCATCGACCGGAATGCGCTCGCCGGGTTCGATCAACACCGTATCGCCGATGCCGATCTCCCCGATGCGCAATTGCACGACTTGCTCGCCGCGCTTCACCGTCGCAAGCTCTGGATACAGCGTGAACAGGCTGCGGATGGCAGTGCGGCTGCGGCCGATGGCATAATCTTGCAAGACATTGCTCAGCGAAAACAAGAAGAGCAGGATCGCGCCTTCGTGCCACTCGCCGATGACCGCCGCGCCCATAGCCGCCAAGATCATCAGCAAGTCGACATCGATTTCGCCCTGACGCAGACTGGCCAGCGCCGCGCGCGCTCCATAGTAGCCGCCAGCCATATAGGACAGGATATTCAGCGCTGTCACCAATTCAGCCCGCGCTCCCGCTCGCTCGCTCAACAAGCTGAGCGCAATGCTAGCCAGCGTCACCAGCACCAGGCGCGGTGCCAGCCAGCTCTCAGCGGGCAATCTCGCCAGGATAGACGTTGCGGCCGGCTCTTTCAGATTCGCACTTGTGTCCATCTTTACCTATGCAATACATGATGCGCGCTTAACAACAATTCCAAATTTAACCGAAGTTAATTCCTTTGTCAACCAAAGCAAAAAAGGACCTGCCAGTTGGCAAGTCCTTTCGGGGATTGTCTCTTGTAGGCGGATGCCTCAAACGATATCGTCGTTGTTGGGGATTTGCCGCAGCGGGCGGATGATGCCTTTGTAGAAGGCTGTGCTCAGCAGCCCGATGGCGATGGCGCTCCAGCTATAGGCGACCACCTCGACAGATGCGCCGGGCATGACATAATCGGCGAAGTAGGCGACCGGATTGGTGATGGCATTGCCATCTGCGCTCATGGCTGGGGTTTGCAGCACGGCGGGCAGGTCCAGCACGATATGCAGCGCCGTCATCAGCGCGATGATGGACAAGAAGATCTGCGCCACCGACTTGCGCGAACGCAACTGGTTGATGTCGCCTGCGCCGGTCACGCCCAGGAAGATCAGCAGCGCGCCAAAACCTATGCACAGCAGCATGGACAGCCAGTCGCCAGCTGCATCGGGGCGGATAAACAGCGCCAGGAAGCCGATCGTGAAGAAGCCAAGCATGATCGATATGCCGCGCAGCAGGTGGGGCGCACGATTGACCAGGTAGAAGAGCAGCGCGCCCAGCAGCGCCGAACCCAGGTATCCCGCCGACATGACCAGCGCTTCCGCGCCATCACGAAAATACAGCGTGTACGCGCCAGCCTCGGAGAGCGTGAAACTCTCGACTGCACCGCCGCTGATCTGCATGGCGAATGCGCTCAATCCACCATGGATATTGTTGATGAACATGCGCAGCGGGTGCACGACGCCAGCCAATGCTTGCGTATTCCACATCACAACGATCGCCGCGAAGCCAAGTATCGAGATGATCAAGCTGCGCTGCACGATCTGACGTCGAACCTTTCGCTCTACAAATGTCCGTAGCATGACGCTCCTCCTCCTGTCTGTGTATGCGACTTATTTCGCGCGTGGCGTTTCTGTCCGCCCGCCGAATCATTTGTCTCAGACAAGTTCGTTGTGCACCGGCTTGAGCAAGCCGAAGTACATGGCTGCACCCATCATGACCACGGCGATAGCCGCCCACAGCAGGGCGACCACCGACGCTGGCAGCAGCGGCGCGACTTTCTGCGAAAAAGCGGCTGCATCATTGACGATGCCGGCCTGGCCGATATCGGCGTTGGTGACCAGGTAGGCCAGATCAAAGACGGCGTTTAGCCCGGTCAAAATCGCCAGCGTATTGAGTAAAAACACATTGACTCCCTGTGGCGCCGCCCAGCCCAAAATCGCTAGAGCCGCGCCATAACCCACGCCCACGATCAGCGCAGTCAAGTTGCCATTGGCGTCGGGGCGGGCGAATAGCACTGTCAGCGCGATGAAGCCGATGCCCAACAGCAGCGACAAGGCGCGAGTCAAGGATGGCGCGCGACTGCTGAGCAAGAACAGCAGCGCCCCAAACAACGCAGCGCCCAGATAGCCGGCCGGCAAAATCAGCGACTCATTTCCGCCAGCGGTGATCGCATAACCAGAGCCATCGGGTGAGACGGTGAAGCTCTGCACTTGTCCGCCCGTCAGCAGCGCGGCCAAGGCATGACCGGCTTCGTGCACGAAAGTGACAAAGAGCCGCACCGGATAGGTGATCGCGGTCAGGCTAATGGCGTTGGAGGCTGGCGCGCCTTGTGCCAGCAGCGCATCGACGCCGCGGGCATTCCACAGCAGCAGCGCGAAAGCCAGCGAAAGCGCTGTGATGAAAAGCGTGCTGCGCTGATCGCCGGGCTTCTGCTTCTGCGCTTCGGCTTGTGTCGCCAGCATTCGATGATTGCGCCAAGCGAAGAACAGCGACAGCAAAGCAAGCGGCAGGCCCGTGAAAACAAACAGCAGCGATGGATGCAAGTCTGATGGCACATTCAAGCCATCGGCGAAGATAACGATGTCCTCGCGCAGTTGCTCGCTCGCACCAGCATCGTCCAGCGCGCCCGATGCCACCAGCGCACCGCCTACCGCCCAGCCCAAGCTGAGCAGCAATATCAGCACCCAAAACAAGCGGAAGATTTTCTGCACGGCTTTTGGTCTCCGTTTCGGCGAGCCCGTCCCTGGCTGCAATCGCCGCTTTCGGGGCTCTGCGCTCTTATCTCAGTATACGAAAAAGCGGCTGATCCAGCTTCGGCATTCGTAAAATCTTTGTAATTTCGTACACTTGCATCATAACTTATACGCCAAACCGATCGGGAGCCAGACAGCATGAGCGCGCCAGACCTAAGCGACTATATACCCGCCGCCGACCTTGCGCAAGCCGCCACCATGCCGGCGCGCTGGTATACCGATGCCGACTTTTTGCCCCTGGAGGCGCAGAAAATCTTCTATCGAACCTGGCAGCCAGTCGGAAGGCTGGAAGATGTCGCGCGGGTTGGCGACTTTTTCGCCTGCGAAGTGCTCGACCAGCCCTTGGTTGTTGTGCGCAATCGGCAGGATGAACTGCGCGCATTTTATAATGTCTGCCCGCATCGCGCGGCTGTGGTCGCACAAGGGCGCGGCAACCGCAAGAGCTTGCAGTGCAAGTATCATGGCTGGACATACGACCTGGATGGCAAGCTGCTGCGCGCGCCAGAATTTGAAGGCGTTCAGAACTGGGATGCGCATGAAGTCTGCTTGCAGCCCGTGCGCGTGGAAGCCTGGGGACCCTGGGTCTTCGTCAACCTGGCTGCCGATGCCGCGCCCATGACTGAGACATATGGCGCGATCCACAACGAGATCCTGGCGGCCGGCTTCAACCTCGACCAGATGCGCCTGATCGAACGCCGCGATTATGTTATCAACTGCAATTGGAAAGTCTATGTCGACAATTATCTGGAAGGCTATCACCTGCCCATCGCTCACCCGGGCCTCTTCCGCGAAGTCGACTACGACCAATACCGCGTCGATACTTATCGCCACTATTCCAAGCAGCACGCGCCTATCCGCGATGTGGCACCCGGCGAGGTGCGCGACCGGCGTTATGTGCGCAGCGGCGAAGGCGAACAAGACGCGCTCTACTACTGGATATTCCCCAATGTCATGCTGAATGTCTACCTGGACAACACATCCATCAATATCATCCTGCCGCTTGGGCACGACAAAACGCTGACGATATTTGAGTGGTACTTCGAGACGCCCGGCACCGGCGAAGGCTGGGAGAGCATGCAGCAGATTATCGCCTTCAGCGACGAGATCCAGCAAGAAGACATCGAATTGTGTGAATGGGTGCAGCGCGGCTTGCTATCGAACGCCTATGACCGCGGACGCTTCTCGGTTCTGCGTGAAAATGGCGTGCATCATTTTCAGGCTCTCGTGCACGAATACCTGACGCGCGACTAGACCGGTGGCTCGCGCCGGGCAAAGGCATAGGTCGGCGACACGCCCAGCGCCAGCATGCCGATGCCGCCCCACATGGCATAACTGAAGACTGTCAACCCATGCAGCAGGAATCCCAGCGAAAGCGATTCCAGCTCCCCCACGCCCACCAGCGAACCGGAAATCACAATAGACCATTCAAATGGACCCAGCCCGGCAATGCTCACTGGCAGCGCCAGGCTCATCGCCGCCAACGACACGCCTAGCGGGAATGCATACAGGGAGTCTGGCTCAATGCCCAGCGCCTGATGCAGCAAGAAGTAATGCAACAAAGAGAATGCCCAAGCCAGCGCCGTCCAAAGCAGGCTGTTCAGCAGCGCGCGCGGGTTCGTCAGCGGCTGCAAGCCATCCAGCAAGTAGGCCAAAGCCGATTCCAGCCGCAATCGCTTGAGCAAGGGCAGGGCGGTCAGCATTCGTCCCAGCATGCGCTCGGCGAAGCGTGGCGCGGCAGCCAAACCCAGCAGCAACAAAAAGCCGGCCAATGCAGCGATGCCGGCCAGGGCAGCCGAATCGCTGACTTCGGGCGGCGCATCGGGCAGTTGACTGAGGCTCAGCGCGATTAGCAACACGACCACCAGCGTATCGATCAGCCGCTCGACAACGATGCTGGTGGCGGAAGTAAGCAAAGGCACCCCAGCCCGCGCAGCTAGTACGCCACGCGCCACTTCGCCAAGTCGCAAGGGCAGCTGATTGCCCAGGAACATGATGTTGACCATGTGCGCCGCTTGCTGCAGAGGCAGCCGCCGGCTCAGCAAACCCCACCAGCGGACGCCCCGCGCAAACAGAGCCAAAGGCGAAGCGACGAATACCGCCGCCAGCAAATAGCGCGCATCGGCAGAGCGCATGGCAGCCAGCACATCGCTCATGGGCACATCGCGCAGAATCAGCAGCAGCGATGCAACGCTGACGAATAGGCTGGCGATAATGAACAACTGTTGTCTGCTGCGCATGACGGCTCGGCTCGGCGAGAATCTGCGTGCAAGTATAGTCGCGCTTACCTTGTTCTACAGCACCCATGTCGCCCGATTTGACGCGCCTGGTCCTCGCGGCTATACTGGCCTGGGACGATTTTCGCTTGTGGGAGGATCTGCGATGGCGGCAGTTTCAGACGAATTGATGGAGATTCTGCGTTGCCCGGTCGCCGTGCATTACACCGACAAAGGCGACGACCCGGGCAAGCTGCGCCTCGTTAAAGACAGCTGGCTGGTCTGCGACGACAGCGGCTACAAGTACCCCATTCGCGATGGCATCCCCGTCATGCTGGTTGATGTCGGCAAAAAATGGCAAAGCGCCGCCGAAGCCGA
>DAOUJB010000197.1:0-10524 GCA_034423155.1 Anaerolineae bacterium
TGGACAAAGATGTCTGGACCTTGCTGTTGTTCGATGAAACCATAGCCCTTTTCAGCGCTAAACCATTTCACCGTTCCGGTAATACGTTCTTCCATGCTGGAACTGCTCCTGAAATACCTTGTGCTAGCGGTTCTCTGTTGACGGTCGACCCCGCGTAAAGGCCGGTCTGTCACAAAGATTGAGGGACAGGTGGATAGAACCCAGCCACTCATCCCCCACTATACATGCTGCTGGTGGATTTGGCAACACATTGCGCCGATATTAGTAAAGATTTAACATTTGCCCCGGCCAAACCTTCATGCGAGCGATTGCGCTAGTCAAAGAACCGATAGCGCAGCAGCGTCCAGGCGGCGATCGGCGCATCAGTCCACTTGATCTTCTTGCCTTCGTCATATTCGCGCCCATAATAAGAAATCGGCACTTCCACGATGCGGATGCCCTGGCGCAGCACCTTGGCGGTGAACTCCGGCTCGAAGTCGAAGCCGCGCGAATTGATCTTCATGCCCCCGATCACCTCGCGCCGAAAGCACTTATAGCAAGTTTCCATATCGCTGAGGATGGCGTTGAACAGGAGGTTGGTGATGAGCGTGAGCCCCTTGTTCGCCACCATATTCCAAAAGTTCATCGCCTTGCGCGTGCCGCCCAGAAAGCGCGAACCATACACAACAGTTGCCACGCCCTCTTGTATAGGCGTCAGCAGCCGGCCATATTCGCGCGGATCGTATTCGAAATCGGCATCCTGGATGATGATGACTTCGCCCGTGGTCTGCTGGAATCCAGTAACCAGCGCCGCGCCTTTGCCACGATTCTTCTCGTGATATACGATTTGCACGCGGCTGTCGGCTTCTGCCTCGATTTGCGACAAGACATCGCGCGTGCCATCGGTCGATCCGTCGTCGACAATGATGACCTCGTCCACGATTGCTTCCGCCAAGACCCGTCCAACAATATCCTTGACTGTGTGCACCTCGTTGTAACAGGGAATCACCACGCTCAGGCTGGGTTTTGGCGCATGTGGATCGGGCGGTTGCGAAGGGGGATGTCTCATTTGCTGTCCGTGTGGTGTTAGGTCTGGCTGACGAATGACGCTCGGGTAAGTATACCACAGCCGCCCGCGCAGGTCTCAGCGCCTAGCCGAGATCGTCGGGGATGCTCCGCAAGATGGCTGCGCTGCCCGCGATGATTCGCGCCCGACGATGTGGTGTCCGCGCCAGGTACAAGCGCGCATAATCGGTGATCGAGGCATAGGCATCGGGGAAGCGCTCGATCGCGTCGCCGACCAAGCCCGCTTCTCGCATCAGCGCGATACAGTCCGCTTGCTCGGCGATATCAAAGTCGGCACCCAGCCAGCTCATGGGCGCGTCCAGGTAGGCGACATCGGTGAAGAGCAGATAAAAGGCGGGTTCGCTGCGCTGCCCTTGATACACAGCCAGATACAAACGCGAAAGCCGCCGATGATAATGAAATATCTGGCAGCGATAATTCATCGGCTTGCTGATGTTGAAAGCATTGCTGCTGCCGGGTTGGCGCTTCGCCATGTTGATTTCCGCCGTTCGCTCGGGTTCGATGTTGTCGCCACGAGGCGCTTGGCTCGATTTGACCACAGAGCCGCCCGCGCACAAAGGGCGATTGGTTTGGCAGCCGCGCGGTTTTCTGACACAATAATCGCGCCAGAAAAGGAGGTGACTATGCGATTCGCAAACAAGACAGCAGTCGTAACTGGCGCAGCTACGGGCATCGGCGCAGCCACAGCGCTGGCATTTGCCGCAGAGGGCGCGCAGGTTGTGCTGGCCGATGTCAACCAGGCAGCGCTGGATGGGCGTGTGGCCGAGATAGCGGCGGATGGTGGCAGGGCGATCGCCGTGAAAGTCGATGTATCCCAGCCCAGCCAGGTCCAGCGCATGGTGGATGCAGCGGTCGAGGCATTCGGCGGCATTGATTGCCTGGTCGCCAGCGCCGGCATTCAGACTTATGGCACTGTCGTCAGCACCGACGAAGACACCTGGAACCGCACGCTGGACATCAATGCCAAGGGCGTCTACCTGGCAGCCAAGTATTGCATCCCGCAGATGGTCAAGGGCGGCGGCGGCGCTATCGTCAATGTTGCTTCGGTACAGGGCTTGTTCAGCCAGCCGAATGTGGCCGCCTATTCCGCTTCCAAAGGCGCAGTGATCGCGATGACGCGCACGATGGCGCTGGATCATGCCGCAGACAAGATTCGCGCCAACAGCTTGTGCCCGGGCTCGGTCGATACGCCCATGCTGCGCGACTCGGCGCAGTTGTTCAGCCCGGACGACCCGCGTGGCGCGCTGGATGAATGGGGCGGATTGCACGCGCTGGGACGTATCGCCCAACCAGCCGAAATGGCGCAAGTGGCGCTATTCCTGTGCAGCGATGCCGCGTCTTTCATCACCGGCGCAGCCATTGTCGCCGATGGCGGCTTGACCATCCGTATCTGAGGGGGCAGCCAATATGACTTGCCGATGCGCCGAGAACCGGCTCGGACAAACCATGCGTTCGCTCGTCATCGAAAATGACCTGTTGTCCGCCACCATCTTGCTGGACAAGGGCGCGGACATCTACAGCCTGGTGTACAAGCCCGCTGGCATGGATGTGCTGTGGAAATCGCCCTGGAGCATGAAGCACAGCGCGCGCGGCTTCGACTCGGGCTTCGATTCGCAGACTGCCTGGCTGGAAGCTTACGCTGGCGGCTGGCAGGTTCTCTTCCCCAATGGCGGCTTCGAAAATACCTACAAGGGCGCGCGGCTGGGCTTTCATGGCGAGGCTTCCATGCGCGCGTGGGAATATGAAATCTGCCACGCGTCTGATGACCAATTGGAGGTCAAGCTAAGCACGCAGCTCCTGCGCAGCCCCTACAAAATCGAACGCTGGCTGAGCGTGCGCGCCGGCAGTCCTGTCCTGCATATCCGCGAGCGCATCACCAACCAGGCGGGCGAGCCGATGGACTGCATGTGGAGTCATCATCCGGCTTTTGGCGCGCCCTTCTTGAGCGAACATTGTGTCATAGATACAGGCGCGCGGACGCTGCTGGCGGACGATGAATATGCTGGCACAGCCAATCCCCTATCACCTGGCGCGACCTACGACCGGCGCAAGGCGGATGAACTCGGCCTGTCGCGCGTGCCCTCGCCCGACCAGCCACGCGACCTGCTCGCTTACCTGCGCGACTTTGAGAGCGGCTGGTACGCCATCACCAATCAGCAGCTGGGCATGGGCATCGGCATGTGCTGGGACGCGGATATTTTCCCCTATGCCTGGTTCTGGCAAGAGATCAATTCTTCGCCCGGCTTTCCCTTTTACAAGCGCTGCTATGTCATCGCTATCGAGCCGGCTTCGTCCATACCCGGGCAGGGTTTGAGCGCCGTCATCGAAAAAACCGGCGCGCACCTCACGCTGCAGCCAGGCGAATCGCGCGAGGTCGAGCTGAAGGCTGTCTTCTATGCAGCGCAGACGGGCGTTGCCGGCATCAGCGAGGATGGCACGGTTGAAGTGAAAGGGTCTGATCGTGAACAGGCGCTTTGAAGGCAAGGTCGTGATTGTGACGGGCGCGGGCAAGGGCATCGGTCGCGCCAGTGCCATCGCCTTTGCCGACGAGGGGGGCAGCATTCTGATCGCCGATATCGACGCGCGGGCGGGCGAGGAAACAGCGCAGATCATCCAGCAGCGAGGCGGGCGGGCGCATGTGGTAGCGGGCGATATCGCCGATGAGACTTATGTCAAGCGCATGGTGGACGCGGCTGCCGCGGAGTTCGGCGGCGTGGATGTCTTGCACAACAATGCCGGCGTCGTCCGCTATGGCACGGTGGTCGATCAGCCAGTCGAAGATTGGGATTACCAAATCAATATCAACCTGCGCGCCACATTCCTGACTTGCAAATACAGCATTCCACATATGCGGGTGCGTGGCGGCGGCGCAATCGTCAACACTTCGTCCGCGCAGGCGGTGGCATCGCAGCGCACGGTGGCGGCTTACGCGGCATCCAAGGGCGCGATCGTCAGCTTCACGACGACTGTTGCGCTGGATCACGCGCGGGAAAATATCCGCTGCAACTGCATCGCGCCTGGCTCGATCCACACGCCCATGCTGGATGACGCTGCCGACCTCTTTGCTCCCGCCGACCCCGCCAGCATGATCGCCGACTGGGGGGAACAGCATCCCATAGGCAGAGTTGGACGCCCGGAGGAGGTCGCCAAACTGGTGCTTTTTCTCGCCAGCGACGATGCCTCATTCATCACCGGCGCCTTCTATCGGATCGATGGCGGCTTGCTGTCGACTTTGTTGTAATCGTTTGTGATACGGCGGTCGTTATTGCACCTCGACCAGTGGCGCGCCCAGCACATCCCAGCGCGGCGCAATGCCCAAGCCCGGCGCAGTCGATGCCGCCATGCGACCGTGTACGCGCTGAGGAGCGCCCTCGGCTGTGCTGACCGTGACATAGCTGTTGAAATCGGTGGCGGTGAAAAGAAAATCGGTCGGCGTGCTATGCGCCAAATGCGCGATGGCGGCCGTGGTGATATCGCCGCCCCAGCTGTCTTCGATCGTCATCGCCACGCCCATTTCTACACACAGATCGCGCGCCAAAGCCGCTTTGGTCAGCCCGCCAAACTTGCTGATTTTGATATTGACGACATCTGCGGACTGGTCGCTGTGGCTGCGCAAAAGCATATCCAAGCCATCGACCGATTCGTCCAGAACAAACGGGTGATTCGTGCGCCGGCGGATGGACAGGCATTCGTCATAGCTGGCGCAAGGCTGCTCAATATACACATCAACATCCGCCACAGCCCGGACGACCCGCGCCGCCTCGTGCATCAGCCAGCCGGTGTTGGCATCGGCGATGAGTTTGTCGCCCGCTCCCAGCAGATCGGCGATCTGGCGAATCCGTTGGATATCCGTGTCGGGGTCGCCGCCGACTTTCAGCTGGAAGCGCCGATAGCCCTCTTCGCGGTATGCCGAGACTTTCTGCGCCATGGCCTCAGGCGATTCCTGGCTGATGGCGCGGTATAGCACAAAGTCATCGCCATAACGCCCGCCCAGCAATGTGCAGACGGGTTGACCGCAGGCCACCCCCAAAATGTCCCAGCAAGCCATGTCGATGCCCGATTTGACATACGGATGCCCTTTCAACGCCGCGTCCATCTGGCGATTCAAGCGCGCCAGCTGAGTTGGGTCGCTGCCCAGCAAGTGCGGCGCCAGCTCGCGGATGCCAGCGCGCACACCGGCGGCATAGGCGGGCAGATAGAAGGGACCCAGCGGGCAGACCTCGCCATAGCCGCTTAGCCCAGTGTCCGTGTCGACGCGGACGATGGTGCTATCAAAGACTTCTACGGACTTGCCGCCCGACCATTTGTAGCTGCCTTCGTGCAAAGGCAGGTCGACTTGGTAAGCGGCGATGCGGGTGATTTTCATGTGCTTGCTTTTCTGTTGAAATTGGCGAGAGTTCAAGAGGCTTTGCGGTCGAGGCTTTCCAGGTAGTCGGTGTTGACAAGCAGCACATAGTCGTCGTGGTCGGCGAGGTCAATCTCAGCCTTTGCTAGCGCTTCATCTTGCGCTTGCTGCCACTCCATGTGGGTGATGCCGAGACGTTCGATCGCTTCAATTTCGGCTTGAAAACCCTGCATTCGCCGATAATTCTCGATGAGAACGTCGCAGTCGGCAAGCGCTCGCAAATGCAGCGGCATGTCTTCGTAGTCGCTTGCGCTCTTTCTGGACAAGCGTTCGCGCATAGACCGTCGTTTAGATACAGCATCCATATCTGCGATGACATCGTGGTTCCAGAAGTCGCGGCGCTCGGCCAGCACGGCTTCGGCCAGCAGCGCGTTACGGTCGATTTCTCTGTCGCTTAACCAACGGCGGATTTCAACGAATCGCCACAAGTCCTCGTCACTTACGGTCGGATGGAAATAAACTGCGCGGTGATTTCCTAGCAACCTGGTGATTGTCACACGAGCTTTTACGCGATGTTTTTTGAGCGCATCGCTCAAGAGCTTGTTTGCGTTGGCAAAGTCTTCTCGTTCGAGAAAGCAGCGAACTAGCAAAGCGTCCACTTGCATCGCTCGCGTCAGCTGCGCCAACAGAATCCTACTGTCTCCGCCACGTGAAGCATGGGCAACGCTCTTCCTGATTGCCACTTGCGCCTCGATTAGCCTATCAATGGCTTGCCCTGCGTATTCGCGCGCGTTTGTGGAATCACCAGCCAGTGCCGCTGTTGCAGCGTTTTCAGCCGCCATGAGTCCGGCCTGCAGGTTGGATTCGCGGTCCTGCTCGAATTCCTGCTTGAATTCGTCAAAGAGCTCGTCAATCTTCTTCTCGATGTCGTTGAACCGCTTAATCATGACTGCCAGCGTAACAACTGAAACTCCAAGATTGATCAAGCCGATGCCGGCACCAATCATTGACAGGTTCAGAAGCGAGCTGAATTGCCCCATGGCCTGGCTGTGTCTCGGTGATAGAGCGGCGTCTAACATCTTCATCAGATCGCCGGGATTTCCGACCTCCTTCAGGTGTGCCGCTATTTCACCATTGGCAGTTCTACGAATGATACCTCCCTCTCGAAAGAACTCGCCGCTTTTAAGACCTTTCTCGATCCATGGGGGAACTTCCAAAAGTGGTGAAATTAATGACATCAGAGCCTCCTTCAGTCCCACCGATTATTGCAAAATTGCTCAACTTTGCCAACCGCGTTAGACTCCAGTTAGATTTCTCTTGCAACAGTTCGCCCAACATAATGACAGGAGTTTTACCATGGCCTTCGAAGACCGAGTTGACCCAGAACTTGCGCCCGCGCTGGGACTATTCCCCGCCGAGATGATCACAGCCATCGGCGATGATCCCCACGCAGCCCGCGCGATGCTGGCGTCAATTATGGATGCTATGGCAGAAATGTTGCCGCCATCCGAAACGCAGATAGAGGAGCGGACGATTCCGGGTCCCGATGGCGATATTCCGATTGCGATTTACCAACCAGCCACGCCCGCGCCACGCCCGGGCCTGTTGATGGTGCACGGCGGCGGCTATGTCGTCGGCAGCGAGCGTGAAGACTTGAACGGCATCGGCTACGCAGACCATGTCGGTTGCACGGTCGTCTCGGTGGGCTATCGCATGGCGCCGGAATTCACATACAAAGCTGCCATCGCCGACAGCTTCGCCGGCTTAAACTGGATGTTTGACAACGCGGACGAACTGGGCGTCGACACCAGTCGCATCGCTATCGGCGGGGCGAGCGCAGGCGGTGGATTGACGGCGGGTTTGGCGCTGTACAACCGTGACAACAAGGGACCCGCTGTGGCCTTTCAATTGCTCGTTTATCCCATGATTGACGATACCCACGAAACGCCATCGGGCTACGAAGTCACGCATCCCAATGTGTGGAATCGCGATGTTTCGCTGAAAGCCTGGAAGATGTACCTCGGCGATGAATATGGCAGCGACAATGTCTCGCCCTATGCCGCCGCCGCGCGCGCCACAGACCTGAGCGGGCTGCCTCCGGCCTTCGTCACTGTCGGCACAGAAGACCTCTTCCGCGATGAAGCCATCGATTATGCCCAGCGACTGATGGCGGCCGGCGTGCCGACCCAGCTTGAGGTCTATCCCGGCATGTTCCATGGCGCCGAGGGACTAATGCCGACTGCCGGCGTCAGCCAGCGCATGCGCCAGGGCTATCTCGACGCCTTGAAACGCGCCATCGGCTGACGACCTGCTCCAGATTAGTAGATCGTCGTAGGGGCGAGACTTGTCTCGCCCAACGAATCCCAAATCACAAAAATGGGCGACACACCCTCGAATGTTGTGACCCCGGAAGGACTCGAACCTTCAACCTAACGATTAAGAGTCGCTTGCTCTGCCAAATTGAGCTACGGGGCCGCTCGCTTTTGCCGCGCCTGATGCAGCGCGATGCGCCGCAGTATAGCGATTGGCGCGCGCATTCGGCAAGGGACAGCTTGCGCCACGCTGCTGTTTTGGCTGTCATTGTTGCGTGCAAAATGTACAAAGTCGCGCTGGCTTTGGCTGTTTGAAAGAATTCCCCTGCTACAATGAGAGATGTGGGCACAGTTGCCAGAAACGTCTGCCACTGTCATAGCGGAGACCTGCCAGCATGAGCAAACGAATACTCATCATCGGCGGCACGCGCAACATGGGTTATACCCTATCGCGGCGCGTCTATGCAGCCGGTTACGACCTGACGCTGCTCAATCGCGGCATCACCAAAGACGACCTGCCGCGCGGAATCCACAGGCTGCATGCCGATCGCAGCAATCATAAGCAGATGCGGCGCGCGCTGCTGGCGAAGTCCTTCGACATCGTGATCGACTTCGTGCTGTACAGCGGCGACGAAGCGCAAACCGCCATCGAGCTATTCCAGGACAATATCGAACGATATTTCGCAATCAGCAGCGGCCAAGTCTACCTGGTGCGCGAAGGCATAGAGCGTCCATTCCGCGAAGACGATTATGCCGGGCGGCTGATGCCCGAGCCCAAAGCCAATTCGTATGCCTGGGAAGAATGGCGCTATGGCATGCAAAAGCGCGAAGTTGAAGATCGGCTGGCCGAGGCTTGGCAGCAAAATCGCTTTCCGCACACCACCTTGCGCCTGCCCATGGTCAACAGCGCGCGCGATCCCTACAGCCGCTTGCTCAATTATTACCTGCGTCTGCGCGATGGCGGACCCATCCTCGTGCCGCTTACGCCCGACTATGCGCTGAATCATGTCTATGCGCCGGATGTCGTCGAGGCGATCATGCGCCTCATCGAGACCGGGGCCGGTGTAGGCGCCGCCTACAATATCGCCCAGGACGAGCACATCAGTCACGCCGACTTCCTCGCGCTGCTGGCGGATATCATGGGCACAACAGCTTGCAGCGTGCGCGCCAAACGCAGCGACCTGGTGGCGAACGGCTTCTTGCCCGATTGCTGCACTTTCAGCGAACGCTGGATGAGCGCTCTCGACAACAGCCGCAGCAAGACCGAGCTGGGCATTCGCTACACGCCCCTGCGCGAATACCTGGCCGAGCTCGTAGCCTGGTTTGATGCGCAAGCCTTGACGCCGCCCTTGAGCTATCGCCGCCGTCATGCCGAACTGCAATTTGCCGAGGGTATGGCGACTCTGGCAGGAACTTAAGCGCGTTAGCATTTTGTTAGCAATCGGCGCTACACTGCGTACGATTGATTGGCGATTTCTTGGAAAGCGAGGACGATTGTATGAAGACCAGACTCGGATTGTTCGCCACGCTGCTGCTGGCGTTGTTGGCGCTGAGTGGCTGCGATTCTATAGCCGCTATCTTGAGCGGAGAGCCAGAACCAGCCGATTCCCAGGAAGCGGCCGTGACAGTCGCTGCCTTCAAATTTTATGATTCCTGGGCGAGATGGTGACCGACCTGCCGCCGCAATGAGCCCGCCGTGCGCGGACTAGAAGAGACATTTGCCGGACGGATCGAATTTGTGCTGCTCGACCTGGACGATAGAGATCTGGATAACACGCGTCGACAGCTGGGCATCACCGCCCAAGCCCAGTATGTGCTGGTCAACGCCAGTGGCGAGATCGTCGGGCGCTGGTGGGGCGTCATCGACGAGGCTGGGTTGGCCGACGAGTTGGAGAGTCTACTGCAAGCCTGAACGCGCCGAGGTAATGGTTGTTCGTGTTTGTGGCCGTGGCTCGCAGCATAGAGGTCCCGACTTGCGCAGATTGGCCGGCAAGGGATTTGTATGGCTACTGCTATGTTGGGTCGCTTGCGCCTGCACCTTACGCCAGCCGGACCGCGAGCTCACCCTGGTGCCCAGCGATCTAGGCACGCCGGTGGCAACGGCTGTCCAGCAAGCGCCGACAGGCACGACCATCCCGCCGCAGCTGCCATCGGCTACCAGGCCCGTCAGTCCCACGCCAAGGCGCGAGATCACCCTAGAGGCGAGGTTGGGCGCATCGCCAAGTCCGCGCTCGACCCTGCCAGCAACCTGGACGGCTGTGCCCGAGCAACCGCAAATCTGGACGGCTACTCCGCAAGGGGAAGCCAGCGCAGTTGCCAGCTCGCCGCCACAGCGTGGGATCGTTACGCCGACTCCCTCACCAACAGCCACGCGCTTCCAACCGACCGTCTCCGTGCGGCGCGATCTGTTGCGCGAGGCGATTGCGCCGCCGACCATACAGCCGCTCAGCCTGCGCACCAGCGCTGCTTCCGCCTTTGAATACGCTGTACAGCCCGGCCAGCCATTCGCCATCGACGATATCCGCTTGACCGGTGGCGTGCGCCTGTTCGCGCAAAACCCGACCGATAGCAGCAGTTATGTCTACACCGATCGCAAAGGTGTCTTGCGATATCGTGCGCCCGGCTCGGAACAAGCGGCGGAATTGATCTCTTCGCCATTTCATCCCGGCTATTCAATGGGCATAGAACATATCGAGCGCAACAAACATCGGGTGGTTGAATTGGACTGGTCGGCAGATGGCCGCAAATTCAGTTTCCGCATCGACACGCCAGCCGGATTGGACAATAGCGCGGCGGGAGTCT
>DAOUJB010000198.1:0-4741 GCA_034423155.1 Anaerolineae bacterium
TATCCTCATCACGGCATTAGCAAATCGGCGCTGTGGATGTTGACGCAGGTGAGCGCGCTTTCGCTGGGTCCCTCCATCCGCGTCAATGCCATCGCGCCGGGACCGGTCATGAAAACAGCCGGGCGCGAGATCAGCGATGAAGAATGGGCGCGCGTCGGGCGGCGCAGCGTGCTACAGAAGACCGGCCAGCCAGAAGATGTGGCGCGAGCGGTGGCTTTCTTGTGTCGCGAAGATCATATCACCGGCACATTGCTGCAAGTCAACGCCGGCGAACACCTGCGTAGCAGCTAGGCTCGCAGCCGCCGCACCCGCCGGAAGCCCGCCCCATAAGCCGCGTGCCCCATGCCGATGACAATAAAGGCTTCGGGGTCGACTTGGCTGACCTCGTCTTTCAGGTCGCGCACCTGGCTGCGGGCGATGGTCACATACAGCATCTTGCGTTCGCTGCCCGTGTATTCGCCGCGGACAGTCCAGCTGGTTACGCCGCGCTGCAAATTGTCGAAGATTCGCTGCGAAATCGCCTCGGGCTTGTCGGTGATGATCATGGCGGTGCGGATGACGCTGGGACCCTCCAGCACATAGTCGGTGGCCAAGCCAGCTGTGAACAGCGCCACCGCGGCATACAGCGCGCCTTCCCAGCCATAGACCAGCCCGGCCGCCACGATGATGAGCGTGTCTGTGCACAAGAAAGTCGTGCTCATGGGGAAGCCCAGCCGTCGCTGCAAGATCAGCGCCAGCGTCGATGTGCCGCCCATGGTCGCGCCAGCCCGATACACCAAGCCCATGCCCATGCCGGCGCTGATGCCGCCAAACAGCGCGTTCAGCATGCGGTCGTCGCTCATGCCGCCCTCTGGTAGCAGGGGCGACAGGTTGTCAATGATCGCGGAAAAAGCCAAGACGATGACGATGCTGCGCAGAATGATGCGCGCGCCGCCCGGCAACGTATGATAAGCCAGCAACTGGATGGGGATGTTCAGCAAGAAAACCATCAAGCCTATGGGCGTGCCCAGCAATTCATTGAGCAGGGTCGATGCGCCGGCCACGCCAGCCGGGGCGATATCCAGCGGCTGCAGGAACAAGCTCACCGACAGCGCGCCCAGAAATGTGCCAACTGCGATCATGCCGTATCGAACGAAAAGCTCACGCATTGTGCCGCCTCCTCGCGCATCCAAACGCCGCGCCTGCCACAAGCATAGTATACGTCTGCGCATCTGCTATACTGCTTGCCGATAATCAGCGCCGCATGTTTCGGGGAGTGGCTCTATGCCCTTGGTCGCCCACACGCCCTTGCCCAGCTTCGACCGTCTGCGCCAACACGGGCAGGAAGTGCTGACGCTGCGCCGCGCGCTAAGCCAAGATATCCGCGAGTTGCATATCGGCTTGCTGAACATGATGCCCGATGCCGCGCTGCAGATCACCGAGCGCCAGTTCATGCGCCTGGTCGGCAATTGCAACCAGATCGCCCAATTTTATGTGCATATATTTTCTGTGCCCGGCCTGGGGCGCAGCGCCGATACGCAAGCCTATATCGACCAGTACTACACGACTTTCGAGCAGGTCAAGCAAGAGGGGTTGGACGCGCTGATCATCACCGGCGCCAATGTCGCCAACCCCAGCCTCGACCAGGAAGCCTTTTGGCAGCCCTTGACCGAGGTGATTGGCTGGGCGCGCCAGCATGTCACTTCGACCCTGTGCAGCTGTCTGGCCACGCATGCGCTGTTGAAATACCTGCATGCCGTTGACCGCGTCAAACGACCTGACAAAAAATGGGGCGTGTTCGAGCATCGCGTAACCCAGCCCAATCATCCGCTGCTGCGCGAGATCAACACCCGCTTCGATGTGCCGCACTCGCGCTGGAACGACATCAGCCGCGCGCAGATCGAAGCGGCCGGGTTGAGCGTGCTGATCCAAAGCTTCAATGGCGATGTGCACATGGCTGTCAGCCCCGATCAACTGCGCATGGTGTACTTCCAGGGGCATCCCGAATATGACATCAACAGCCTGCTCAAAGAATACAAGCGCGACTTGTTGGGCTATCTGAATGGGAGGAATGCCCAGCCTCCCTATCCTGACAATTATTTCCCGCTGCCAGCGCGAGAAATCGCCGAGCGCTACCTCGTGCGCGCCCAACTGGCATTGGAAGAGAACGCGCCCTTGCCCGACTTTCCCGAAGAGCAATTTCTGCCCCATTTGGACAACACCTGGGGCGATACAGCCAGAGCCATCTTCAATAACTGGCTGGGCGCGGTGTACCAAGTGACCAATGTCGTGCGCCACCTCCCTTTTGACGAAGGCATCGACCCGCAAGACCCGCTGAATATCTTGTGAGCGAGCTGCTGAGCGCCGAAGATTATCTGCGCTTCCCGCAGCAGGCGGGCGACTATCGCTATGTCTATGGCGCGCATCCCCTGCAATTCGCCGAGCTGAGCCTGCCAGCATCCGCGCCGCCCCACCCGGTCGTCAGCTTGATCCATGGCGGCTGCTACCGCGAGCTCTACGACTTGCGACCGTTAGCTTCGCTGGTCACGGAGCTGGTCGGCCTGGGTTACGCAGTCTGGAATATCGAATATCGGCGGCATGGCTGCGAGGGCGGCTTCCCGCGCATGTTTCTGGATGCTGCGGCGGCGGTCGACTTTCTGCGGCAGATCGCGGTGGAGCACGCACTTGACCTGGCGCGCGTCATCAGCGCCGGGCATTCGGCGGGCGGCCACCTGGCGCTGTGGCTGGCAGGACGCAAGCGCATTCCAGCCGAAAGTCCCTTGTACAGCGCAGACCCCGCGCCGATACAGGCCGTGCTGGCCTTGGCGCCGCTGACCGATATCGCGAGCGCCTGGCGGAGGGGCGCTTGTGGCGAGGCGCTGCTGGATGTCATGGGCAGCTCTCCAGATGAAGTTGCGGCAAATTATCGCGCTGGCTCGCCGGCGCAACTGCTGCCACTGGGCGCGCGGCAGATGATCCTGGTCGGCGAGCATGACAGCGACATCTTGCGAGAAGCCCAACAATATGCCGAGGCGGCAGCGAAGCAGGGCGATCGGGCGCAGTTGCTGGTCGTGCCCGAGGCCGGTCATTTTGAAGTCGTCTCCGTCGATTCGTCCGCATGGCGAATGGTGCGCGGCGCGCTGCAATTGCTTGCGGCTGCCGGCGCAGCGGGATAGGATTCAGTCAAACTGGAGGCAGAACAGCATGATCACGCGATTGGCGCATGTCTGCATCGGCGCGACCGACCTGGCCGCTTCCGAGCGCTTCTATGTCGAGGGCTTGGGCATGGAAAAAGCCTTTGACTTCATCCGCGCGGGCGAGCGCTTCGGCTTCTATGTCAAAGCGGGCGAAACCACTTTCATCGAGATCTTCGCGGAAGGCGCAGCGCCTAATTATGAACGTCCCATCATCAAGCATTTCTGCCTGGAAGTCGCCGATATCGACCAAACGATCGCGGCATTGACGGCGCGCGGCATCGCTGTCGAGCCAAAGAAAATGGGCGCCGACAACAATTGGCAAGCCTGGCTGAGCGACCCCAGCGGCGTGCGCATCGAACTCATGCAATACAGCGAAAACAGCACGCAATTCACAGGCGAGCCGGTCATCCTCGATTGAGCGCTGCACAGCAAATATGCAGGTGCCGCACAGCAAGACACGCGCGTTGCGCTGCCCGCAGCCGGCCAGATCCGCCAAGGTTCTCGATATGAGCACTGCGCCGGAAATTCCTCCCCCCGTCCACAATTATTATGCGCGGACGGTGGTCGTCCCGCTGGGTAGACCCGATACCGCCGTGGATATGCTGCGCATCGCTGGCGAAATTGTGCATCCCAGCGAGGGGCTGGTCATCGCCCTGGTGATCTCGCTGGGCAATGTCGAGCAAACCGCCACGGTCAGCGACGAATTGCAAGAGATCACCCATGAATTCAGCGGCGCGGGCAGCGAGCAGCGGGTCGAGCTGGTCACCGAGATGGCCGACAGCGTATCCCGCGGCATCCTGGATATTGCACGCGAACGCGGAGCCGATGTCATTATCCTGGGCGTGCAGCGGTCGACCCAGGGGCGCGTCAAACTGGGCACAGTCGTCGAAAATGTCATCGCCACTGCACCCTGCGGCGTCTTGATCTATCGACAATCGCACTCGCCGAGTTATGATCAGGTGGTCGTCCCGGTCGATGGCCGGCTGGCTGCTGCGCACGCGGTGCGGCTGGGCGTCAACTTCGCCAGCCAGCATGGCATCCCGCTGCAGCAGTTGAATGTGCAACACGATTATCATTACAACCCCGTGCACGAAGCCGCCATCACCAGCTACGAAGCGCAGCTGCCCCGTCAGCGCGACCTGAGCAAACGTATCATCACCAGCAACCAGCCCGCTCGCGAGATCCTGGGCTTGGTCAGCGCCGATGATCTGCTGGTGCTGGGTTTCTCGCAGAAGAGCGACTTCGAACGGCAGATCACCAACGATTTAAGCAATCAACTGCTGAACCAGGCGCCGGGACCCGTCGTATTGATCTCGCAGATCGAGTGGCACCGCGGCTGGCGCGGCACGGTCGAGCACAGCATCGCCCGCCTGAACCCGCAGCTCACGCAGGTGGAACAGACCGAGATGATCTGGAGCGCGCAGAAGAACGCCAACTCCAACCTGGATTATGTGGTGATGATCGTGCTTTCGGCGGCTTTGGCCACGCTGGGTTTGCTGACCAACAGCGCGGCGGTCATCATCGGGGCGATGCTGGTCGCGCCCTTGATGTCGCCCTTGTCCAGT
>DAOUJB010000199.1:0-2039 GCA_034423155.1 Anaerolineae bacterium
CTTTCGCCGTGATCTTGACGCGCACCCAACGGTCAAGCTCGGGCACATAGATGCGCTTGTTCTGCAGATTGGGCTTGAACTTGCGCTTGACGGTGTTGAAGGCTTTGCTGCGAGATTGACCAAAAAGCGGCTTGACGCCAGTGATTTTGCGTTTGCCGGGCATGGCGGGCTTCCTGTAAGTCGGTATGCTTGCTGCAAGCGCCCTAGTATACAGAAAAGCCCGCGCCTGTCGAGGGTCGTTTTTTCATCCCCCCTCGGTCCCCCCGACAGGCCAGGGGGAGGCTAAGATCGTCTGCGCATTACTTCAAGTCGCGGCGGTGCCAGTCATCGCTGAAAAGGTTGAAATCGGTTTGGCGCTGTGGGAATTCGTCGATCAGGTCTTCGTCTATGTCTACGCCCAGCCCCGGCTTGGTCGGCAGCGAGAAGTAGCCGTCGACCACCTCGGGCATGCCGATTCCCACTGCTTTGACGGGCGGGTCGGCGAAGTCGTTGAAGTATTCCTGGATTTTGAAGTTGGGCGTGGTCGCCGCCACCGCCAGCGATGCCATGGTCGAGCAGGGACCGCCGACATTGTGCGGCGCGACCAGCACATAATACATCTCGGCTGTGCCCGCCAGCTTTTTCATATTGCCGATGCCGCCGAAGTGCGTGATATCGGTCTGGATGATATCGGCCGCGCCCAGCTCAAAAAGCTCGCGATATTCGTAGGGCGTGTGGATGCGCTCGCCAGTGGCAACGGGGATGCCCAGCGGCAGCGCCACTTCGCGCACATCTCGCAGCGCGCGCAGGTTCTCGGGCGGCACCGGCTCTTCTACCCAGGCCGGGCGAAACTCTGCCAAATCGCGGATGATCTCGGCGGCGGTGACGGGGTTGAAGCGCCCGTGCATCTCGATCAATAGCTCCACATCGGGTCCCACAGCGTCATAAACCGCTTCGACCAAGGCGATGCTCAACAGCTTTTCTTGGCGGGTGAATTCATAGAAGCCGCTGCCGAAGGGGTCGAACTTGAGCGCGCGATAACCTTTGGCGATGACCTCTTTGGCGGCGGCATGCCAGGCAGCGGGCTCGCGTTCGACGCGATACCAGCCATTGGCATAGGCTTTGATTTTGTCGCGCATTGCCCCGCCCAGCAGGCGATAGAGCGGCTGCCCCAGCGCCTTGCCGATGATGTCCCAGCAGGCGATCTCCAGCAGGGCGATGCCCGTCATGGCGATCTCGCCGGCGCGCCCATAGGTCTCGCGCAGCATGCGATAAACAAGCGCTTCGGTATTGAAAGGGTCTTGCCCAAGCGCGAAGTCGGGCACGCTTTCATTCAAGTAACCGATGACGGGACCAACTCCGCCGACCGGGCGCGCCTCTGCCCAGCCAACCAGACCTTCGTCCGTTTCTACCTTGACGAAGAGCAGGTTGCGCCAGGGCGTGCCCATCACCTTGGTGCTGACATGGCTGATTTTCATAAACCCCCCTCAGTCCCCCCGTCGAGTCGGGGGGAGGTCTGCGTTCTCAGTAGCTTCAATAAAGCAAGGCAACAATCAAATGAAATGCCGTAGGGGCGACTCTTGAGTCGCCCAATCGTACCATTGCGGTGTTATGGGCGACACAAGGTTCGCCCCTACAAGGCTTGTCCGCTATTCGGATTTGGCGTCTCATTCGAAAACAGCGGGCGACTCAGCCGCAGTGACGATGCCCAGCGTGTTGTCTGTAACATAGTTGAAAATCTTTGCGCCTGCGAGCATAGCAATCTGCCCATGCAATCCTGATGGCTTCGACTTCCACCAGCTCGACGCTGCGGTCTTCATATTCCGGGCTGTCGACCATGTCGAAGAAACGCTCCGCGCTGATGACCTGCCGTTCCATGACCATGGCGATTCGCGCCTTTCGTCCTTCGCTTGGCTGCCTCTATTGTAGCAAACTGCCCTGTGGGAACAAACTGCCGCCACGACGGGCATGCAAAAAGAAGGGCGACTTCGCCGAGCCGCCCTTGCAATTTCAATCTGTCGGATGTTCGCGTTTGCGCCTACTGCGTCGTCACTTGATGG
>DAOUJB010000200.1:0-11815 GCA_034423155.1 Anaerolineae bacterium
CACGCCGCCCTTGAGCATCTGCGCCAAGCCGCGCTTCACTTTGTTCGTGCCGGTCCCATTTGGATTTGGCTGCTGTCCATTGGTAGCCATGTCTTCACCTCGCTTGTCTTCTCACGCTGGCATCCATGCTAATATACGCCAGTCAAAGCAGTTAAGTCCATTGCAGTCCAATTTTGGAGTGGCGAACTAGCTGGATATGTTCACCTCCCTCAGTCCCCCCAACTGGTCGGGGGGAGGCAAAGCACGCGACAAATATCCCCAATCCGCTTGCCTTGGCTCCCCTCTCCGACCGGTCGGGGAGGGGCTGGGGGTGGGGTTAGAAAGGGAAGCAAGCACCGATTCTGACACTCCCCAAATTTCGATTCCTGGACGGGATCATGCAATAATTGTCGCATTGCACCATTGGAGATTCTGGGCTTTCGTCAAGCTATGGACGACATCCGCATCGAGATCATAGCGCCGCGTCATGCCGCCGCCCTGCAGCAGTTGCAGCGCGATTGCTTTCCCACGCTTGCGCAAAGCGAGCTGATGCGCGAAGAGCATTTTCTTAATCATTGCCGTCTCTTCCCAGAGGGCAATTTCGTCGCGCTGGCGGACGAGCGGGTTATCGGCTTGGGCTCTGGCTTTTTGATCGACTTCGACTTTGACGACGCCCAGCACAGTTTCCAGGAGATCATCGACGGCGGCTGGTACAGTCAGCATGACCCGGCCGGCGATTGGTATTATGGCGGCGACATCAGCGTGCATCCCGACTGGCGGCGGCGCGGGGTGGGCTCGCGGCTATATGCGGCGCGCAAACGCATCGTCCAGCGGCTCAATCGGCGTGGCATTGTGGCGGGCGGGCTGATCCCCGGCTTCGCAGCCCACAAACATGCCCTGACCCCGCAAGACTATGTGGACCAGGTGGTGCGGGGGCGACTGCGCGATGATACGCTGTCTTTCCAACTGGGGCGGGGATTTGTCGTGCGTGGCTTGCTGCGCGATTATATCGAGGACGCAGCCAGCGACAATTGGGCGACTCTGATCGTCTGGAACAATCCGGATTATCGCGCGGTCTAATTTGGGCGAGTCGCCGCCTCGCCCCTACTAGATATCACACGCGCGGCCATCAAGGTGCCGGCGATGTTCGCGCCAATATCCAGCCAGGACGCGTGCCGGTCGGGCGTATAGCTTTGCGCCAACTCGGTGAAGCAACCCAGCGCAAGCGAAATCGCCACCGCTGCGAGCACGCTGGCTTGCAGATTGAAGCGTGCCACAAGCGCCCATGCCCACAGGCTGCATGTGAATGCGAAGGCGGCCAGATGCACCGCGCCGAAAGCCAGCTCGCGCAATAGGGTGTTTTCGCCTTCGGGGATGCCCAGGTCGAGCAGTGGATCGGCTTCGGGCTGGAGCAGCAGCAGGCAGAGCAGCGCCGTCCAGCCGAGCGCCAGGCTGCCACGCAAGATCAGCGCAAGCCACTTAGTCATCGTGCCCGCGCCGCCACCACCAGCCAGCCGTTTTGCGTCCGCCGTACTTCAGCTTTTCATCCAGCCACAGCGCCAGCCGCCGCCAGCGATTGCCCAACATCCAGCCCAGCAGCCGATTGAACGCTTTGCTGAAGTCTTTGTTGTAAGGGCAGACGCGGATGCAAATCGAACAATCTGTGCCTTGATTCGCCCAAAACTGGAAGCAGCTCCTGGCATCGATCGTCCATTTTTTGACGCCCTTGAGGTGCGAGATGTCGTTGGGCGTTTGGAAAGTCGGCGCATCGAAAGGGATCGCCTTGACCGGGCAGCCATCACTGCAACGGCGGCAGATATTGCAGGTTTCCGTGACGCCGAAGTCGATGGGTTCGTCAGCCACCAGCGGCAGATCGGTGAAGATTTTGGCGATGCGTACGCGCGGACCATATTGCGGCGTGATCAGCAAGCCGTGACGCCCGTATTGGCCCAAGCCCGCTTGAATCGCCAGCGGGATAGACAGCGCTGTGTCATTGAGGCTGGCGACAGCGCGATAGCCAAGATTGCGGATGTATTGCGCCACCGAAAGCGCGCCGATGATGTCGCGGCTGTAACCCTGGCCTGTTGCCGCCCCGCTCAATGCTGATGGCACCGTCTGGATGGTTTCATGATCCATCTCGTTGACGATGACCACCACATGCGTCAAGCCATCGGGCAGGTCCATCTCTTTGTCGCGCAGCAACTGGCGACTATAATTGTGCGTATACACCCAGCGCTCGTCAAATTCGCAGATGCCCACCGCATCGCAGCCCAGGAAGGCGGCGGCCCGTTTCAATTCGGCGCTGTGCTGCTCGGGCGGTGCAATCTGCTTGCGCGTCGCGCCTTCGCGGAACATGGTATAGCTATCCAGGAAGCCTTCTTTGCGGTCTTCGGAAAGCTCCAGCAGGTCGGCGGTGAAATCGGCGATGTACCAGGCGGCGTTGCGCAGGGCATAATCGCGATGTTGAAAGCCCTCGACCTTGCGGAATTGCGCGAGATCGGTGAAATAAGATTCGAAGAATTTCTGCGCCCGCTGCGAGCGCACTTCGTCATCCCAAACAGCGCGGTTGAACATGTCGTACTTCTGGTTGAAGCGCCTGAATTCGTCAGTCACCACGAAGCCCGTCTTGGCATCGAGCGCCTGACGAGCGCCGGCATCGATAGTCGGGATCTGGTCGGGGGCGAGCAGGCTCTCTGACATAGGCGCCTCAGTGATCCAGGACCGTCGTGCTGGTCTCACTCCAGCTTACCCTGACCGCCTGCCCGATAGAGAAAGCGGCTTTGGGCAGATCGTCAATATTCTGCAGGCGCGCCACCAGTTCAATCGTCTCACCGATTTGCAGCGTGAAGCGCGTATCCGTGCCGATGTATTGGCTGTCGACCAGCGTGGCAGCCAGCGATGTCGTGCCGGGCGGCACCGGTTCATCATCGGCGCGGCTGATGCTGATGCGCTCGGGGCGAATTGCCACCAGCACGGGACCGCCTTCCGAGGCCAGCGTGTCTGAAAGCTGGGCGCGGATGACCGCATCGTTCATCAATTTGACCATGCCAAAACCTGCTTCGCCGCGCTCCAGCAGCGTGCCATCAACGAAGTTGGTCTCGCCAATAAAATCGGCCACGAAGTGCGTGCCAGGCCGCTCGTAGATTTCTTTGGGCGTGCCGACTTGCAGCATTTCGCCATGATTCATCACAGCGATGCGGTCGGCCATGGTGATGGCTTCTTCCTGGTCGTGCGTGACATAAATGAAAGTGATGCCCACATCCCGCTGCAGCGCCTTCAGTTCGACCTGCATATTCTTGCGCAATTTCAAGTCCAGCGCGCCCAGCGGCTCGTCCAGCAGCAGCACAGCCGGCTGTTTGACCAGCGCCCGCGCCAATGCCACACGCTGCTGTTGCCCGCCAGAAAGCTGATGCGGTCTGCGCTCGCCAACGCCCGGCAGCCGCACCTGCTCCAACGATTCCAGCGCGCGTTTTTGCGCCTCTTTCTTCTCCAGGCCCTCCATCTGCAAGCCGAACATAATGTTCTGTTCGACCGTCAGGTGGGGGAAGAGCGCGTAATCCTGGAAGACCGTGTTGACGGGCCGGTGGTAAGCCGGGATGCCTTGCATGGCGCGCCCGCGAATCAGCACGCGACCAGCTGTAGGTTGTTCAAAACCAGCGATCAAGCGCAGGGTGGTCGTCTTGCCACAGCCGCTGGGACCAAGCAGCGCGAAGAACTCGCCATCGGCGATCTGCACGCTGACATGGTCCACCGCTCGCACGCGCCCCGCGCCCGAATCAAAATCTTTGACGATGTCGATGAGTTCGACGTCGGTTGCTGTCATGGACTAGTTCTGTCATTACAGTAGTAGACGGGTTTATGTATACAGCAGTGCACCCCAATTGAAAAACACATCGTGCTAACAAGTTTGGGGGAGTACATAATCTGTCAGTAATCCCTGATTGTAATCATCCACCGGCAACGCCACCAAAAATTGCTCCGCACATCACTAAACCAATGATCCAAATCAAGCACCCTAGACCGGTCTTGCCGATGCTAGCAAAGAGCATCATGCAGCCAGAACATCCCAACGCAACAGCCGCCTTGTCAGTTTTTGAGAATACAGGTTCTGCCCTATTCGACATGCAGGTTCTCCTTTCAAAGTCGAAGATGCCGGTGACTAACCAAATTTCGCTTGCTATTTCCAAATAAGCTGCGTAAAGATTCGCAACTCTAGGTCAAAGCCCAGTATCACCTTCCCCTTGTATTGGCATACTGCTCCATTGCCCAAAGTACGCCTTCAACGATTTGCAAAAAGATGTCATTCTCCTGAACGCCATCTTTGCGCTCTCTGGATCCTTGACTCTTCATACTTTCCAGCAATAGCCTAGCGATTTCCTGTTCACTCTTAGCGTCCTCTTCTGGTGTCGCCGAAATGTTAGCTAAATGCTCTATATGCTGGCGATACTTGCGATTTGTGTGGGCAACATTGTCGTCCAGAATTTTCCGGTATTCTGCCCCCCTCTCCAGCACTTCTACGAGCGCTTCTACGCCTGTCCCCATTTTAAGAATAATGTACTTTCCAGATACATCTGGAAATCCAAATTGGAAACGGGTCTCTCTAAAGAGATCCTTCCACTCTTCAGGTGGCTCCTTCGACAACTCGAAATACACGTTAATTTGCTTGTAAGTGATGTTTAATGTTGCAAGCGATCGCTCAGTATCAATATCAATTATCTCAATGTCTTTGAATGTAGTCATTTTCCTGCTTTCCGTTACTTAGGTTTGGCGATTCTTGTCTGTGCTCAAACGAAGGAACTAACTACAGATAACTATGCAAGCTTTCGATGTTGCAACATAGATGCATCTTCAATTGCAAGGCAGGAGAATCGTTACTAGATTCTCCTGCCAAGGCTTCAGTCTGTCCTACCCGCCCAAGAAGATCAGCAGTTCGTCCCAGGCATCGTTGATCAGCTGCTCGGCTTCTTCGCCTTTATCAATGATGACGAAGAGGCTTGCCATCTGGTCGGCCGGCGGGAAGACCGTCGGGTCAGCCAGAATCTCTTCGTCGATATATCCCGAGTCGATAGAGGCTTGGTTCGGCGAGGCGTACCAGATGTAGTTCGTCAAGTCCGCGCCGACCTTGGCATCGAGGATGTAGTCCATAAAGACCATGGCCAGCTCGGGGTTGGGCGCATCGACCGGGATGGCCATATTGTCGAACCAGACATTGCCCACGCCGCCGGGCAAGACATAGGCATAATCCTCGCATTCGCAGGCCCCCAGAATCTGCGAAATGTCGCCGCTATATTCGACCGCTACATCGACTTCGCCGCGCTCGAGCAGCACCTGCCCGTCATCGGCGGCGACCGTCACGACATTGCCGCCATGCTCGATGAGATAATCGCGCGCTTCGTTGATTTCGTCGCCGTCGGTCGTGTTGGGGTCATAGCCCAAAATCGCCAGCGCGATGCCAAACATTGCGTCGCGATCGTCTATCCAGGCGACACTACCTTCGTAAGCCCAAATGTCGTCCCAACTGCTGATGCCATCGGGGAAGGCCTCGATGCGATAGCCAACGCCCAAGGTGCCCCATTGATAGGGCAGGGAATACATATTCTCGGGGTCGAAAGCCGGCGCGAGGAAGTCTTCGATGACATTGGCGACATTAGGAATCATCTCCAGGTCAATCGGGATGAGCAGCATTTCCTCCGCCATCCGCTGCACGGTGCCGCCGCTGGGCACGACCAGGTCATAACCCGGGTTGCCCTGGCGGATGCGCGCCAGCATGGCTTCGTTGCTCTCGTAGATGTCGTAGTTGACCGTGACGCCACAAGCCGCCTCGAAGTTGGGCACTGTGTCTTCCGCGATATAGGTCGACCAATTGAAGATGCTCAATGTCTGCCCTTCATAGCCTTCGGGGCAAGTCCAGGCGGCCATATCATCCTGCGCGGCAGCCGGCACAAGCAGCAAGAATACCAGCATCAGTATCGGAAAGTGTTTCATGTCTATCCTCCTTAGCGATTATCAAAACGGACTAACTTCGGGACGCGCCGCGGCCCTGCAAGGCCAACGAAATGCCTATAAGAAGCGTACTCAAAAGCATCATAATTGTCGAGATAGCGTTGACCTCGGGCGTGACGGTCAGCTTCAGCAAGCCATAGACGAAGACCGGCAGGGTGGTTGTGCCCACGCCAGAAGTAAAAAAGGTGATGACGAAGTCGTCCAGCGACAGCGTGAAAGCCAGCAGCGCGCCGGCAATCACGCCCGGCAAGATCAGCGGGAATGTCACGCGCCAGAAGGTCTGCCAGGGGTTCGCGCCCAGGTCACTCGCCGCCTCTTCCAGGGTCGGGTCCATATCCGCCAGCCGCGCCCGCACCACGATCGCCACATACGAGATGTTGAAGGTGACATGCGCCATGATGATGGTGTGGAAGCCCGGGAATACGCGCTCGCCACTCAGCAGATGAATCCAATCGAATGCCACCTTAAAAAAGATCGCCAGCGAGATGGCTTGCGTGATCTCGGGGATGACCACCGGCAGAAACAGCAAACCATCCAGCAGACGCTTGCCGGGGAAGCGGCCGCGCGCCATGGCAAGCGCGATCATGGTCCCCAGCACCGTCGCGATTGCCGTGGCGATCGTGCCCACGAACAGGCTGTTGCGAAAGGCGTTGAGCATGATCTCGGTGGAAAATGCGCTCTCTGCGCCGACAACATTGTTGAGGATATTGCTGTACCACTTCAATGTGAAGCCGGTGAACGAAGCCACCGATCTGCTTTGATTGAAAGAGAATAGCACCAGCACCAGGATCGGCGCCCACAGGAAGAAATAGGCGACGACCGGGTTCAGCCACAAGCCCAGCTTGCCCAGCCGCTTGACGCGCCGATTGCGCCCCATCGCGCTTTCGTTTATCAGCGCTTGCGCCGACATCACGCCCCCGTCTGCCGCCGATTGCCAAAGACATACACCAGCAGCGACAGCATCACCACGCCCATCATCACAATGGACAAAGCCGATCCCAGCGGCATATTGCCCGAGCCGCCGAACTGGTTGTTGATCAAGTTGCCGATCATCAGCCCCTTGGTGCCGCCCAGCAGGTCGGGCGTGACGAATGCGCCGACGGACGGGATGAAGACCAGCGCGCAGCCCGCCAGCACGCCCGGCATCGTCAAAGGCAAGACGACGCGTAGAAATGCCCGCGTTTCATTCGCCCCCAAGTCCTGCGCGGCATCGACATAGCGGAAGTTGAAGCGCTCTACCGACGCGAATATGGGCAGCACCATAAAAGGCAGAAATCCATACACCAATCCAACCAGCACAGCGAATTGCGTGTTCAGCAACTGCAGTGGCTCGCTGATGATGCCCAGCCCGCGCAGGATGCCGTTGATCGTGCCTTCGTCGCCCAGCAAGATGCGCCAGGCATAAGTGCGAATCAGGAAGTTCGTCCAAAATGGCAAGATGACCAGGAAGAGCGCAACCTGCTGGACGATGCGCCGTCGGCGCGTGCTGATGAAAAATGCCAGCGGATAACCCACCAGCAAGCAGACGACCGTCGTCAAGCCAGCCAGCCCGATCGACCGCCACAATATGATCGAAAAAACGCCAAATGTCCGTTCATAATGCTGCAGGGTCAGCGGCATCTGCGCCACGCCACCACGCCCCCGCGACATCAAACTGACGACCAGCACAATCAGCAATGGCAGCACAAAAAAAACCAGCAGCCACGCCACAGTCGGCAGCGCCAAAAGTGAGCCGTTCTTCTGTGAGCGCCGAAAGAACCTGGACACGAAAAAGCTACCGCCTTGCCGCCAGCGACTTGCTCTAGCCACCCTCCGCATAGTAACTTATTCTAGGGGCGAATGCCACGCAGCCAGCGCGACAGCCAGAACGGACGCCATCCATGCCAAAACGCGAAACAGATGAGTCAGCGCTCAAGCAAGCCGCCGCATTCCCTGCCATCCAGAAGCAGCTGCTCGAAAAAGCGGCTGAAGAAGCCGGGCGGGATGACCCCTACGAGCCGTATTGGACGACCGATGAACATGGCAAACGTACTTTGCACATGAGCTTGGACAGCTGGTGGCTGGAAAATTATGACGAAGCAGCTGTCATCCTGCATGTGAACGGCGTCGCCATTATGCATACCCAACCTTGGCAAGCCGATTCAGTGGTTGCCACTTTTCGAGACGCCTACGGAATCCAGCGCGACGAAGCAGCCGACGATTGCTTCATAGCAGACGACATCCTGGCGCAGATAGCACGCTTCCCGCAGGGGCAGTTCGCGGCCATGCGCACGAGTGGTCCCGCCGCCGGGAACGCTGTCGGGATGGCGATCACCATGCGCACAGCGCGTCCGCCCACCGCGCCCATCTTGCCCTGGCTGGAAGCGATTGGTGATTTGCGAATCGCCCGTCACGAAGCCGATGGCGACTGGCTCTATGGCGTGGAGATGGCGGTTCATACCATGTATCGCCGCAAGGGCATTGGCACGGGGCTGTACAAGGCGCGCTTCCAGATGGCGCGAGAGTTGAACCTGCGCGGCTGGTATGCGGTCGGCATGCTGATGGGTTACAAAGATCATGCCGACGCCATGGATGTGGTCGAATATGGCGAGAAGGTCATCGCTGGCGAACTGGTCGATCCGACCGTGACCATGCAGATGAATCGCGGCTTTCTGGCTGAGCGAGTGGTGACGAATTATTGCGAAGAGGCTGCTGCGGCGGACGCAGGCGTACTGATCGTCTGGGAAAATCCGGACTATGAGGCTTAGGGCGCGCGCATGCATGTTTTGGTCATAGGCGCGGGCATAGCCGGTCTGTCGGCGGCTTGGCATTTGCAGCAGGCGGGCATAAACGCGACCGTGCTGGAAGCACGGAATCGCATCGGCGGGCGAGTCTGGACCAACCGCGACTTCGCCGATATCCCGGTCGAGTTCGGCGCGGAATTGATCCACGGGCGCGGCGCAGCAGTCAATACCTGGGATTGGATTCGCAAGCTGGGCCTGCGCACCTGGCACTGGAACAAACTGGACGATTCCATGATCCGCACCGAAGAGGGCGACTGGCTGACCATGGGCGAGGCGCGCGCGAATTCCCCCGAACTGGAGGCGACGCGCTCTTGGGAGCTGGGCGATGTGCCCCAGCCTCGTGATGACGAAGACCTGGGCAGCTACCTGTGGCGCATCGGCTTCAGCCCGGCGCAGCTGCGTTATGTGCAGCGCTCTTTCGCCAATGCAGAAGGCGATGATATGCGCTATCTCAACGCCAAGGCGCATGCCCAAGCCATGCCTCCCCCTGATGCTTCGGGGGGACCGAGGGGGGTAGACGACGAAGACTACAGCGACCACCGCATCCTGGATGGCTATGACAGTTACTACACGCAGTTGGCGGCCGGGTTGGATATTCATCTAAACTGCGCGGTCAGCCACATAGACTGGTCGGATGGCGTGCAGGCGCATGCAGTATCGGGCGCGATCTACGCTGCCGATGCCGCTGTGATTACCCTGCCGCTGGGGGTGCTGCAAGCCGCGCGCGTGCAATTTTCGCCCGATCTTCCGCCTGCCAAGCAAGACGCGCTGGCGGGCTTGCAGATGGGTCCCGTGCTGAAATTGGTGTATCGCTTCGACTCGCCCATACTCGATCCCAAAATCGGCGCGATCTATGCAGCCGGCAGCCCGCCCATGTGGTGGTCGCCATCGCTGGGCAGGTCCGGCGGCGCGGTCGTCTGGACGGCATTTGCCACCGGCGATTATGCGCGGGAATTGCTGCAACTAGGCGAACAAAAGGCGCTGGAAAAAGGCTTGGCGACTCTGCGCGAAGAGATTGGTCAGCCCGACTTGAACGCCTGCAAGTCGCGCTGGGTGGCTTGGAGTCACGATGAATTTGCGCTGGGCGGTTACAGCGTCTGCTTGCCCGGTCATTATGCCGCGCGTGATAAACTGGCATTGCCCACGCCGCCACTCTATTGGGCGGGAGAAGCCAGCGCGCCCCATCATTTGACTGCGACGGTGCACGGCGCGTATCACACAGGCCAGCGGGCGGCGGGAGAGATCATCGCGGAGGCACGCGCATGAAAGACCTGCACATCGCCCTGGCGCAAGGGCATTGGACGGGCGACCAGTCTTCAACACAAGCGCTCTATCGCGGGCTGGTGGCGCAGGCGGCCGCAACCGGCGCAGACCTGATCTGTCTGCCCGAATTCAGCATCTTGCCCTACTTCCCCGGTGTGCGCGACCAAGCTGGATTCCGCTGGGCAGAAGCCATCCCCGGCGGCGTATCCGAGCGCTTCTTCAGCGAATTGGCAGGGCAGCACGACGTGTTTCTCATTGGCAGCCTCTTCGAGCGCGATGCGGCCGGCGACTATTGGGATACCGCCACCCTGCATGACCCGTCCGGGCAGTTGGTCGGCATCACGCGCAAAGTGCATATCCCTTCTGGTGACGGCTATCACGAGACCGACTATTTTGACGGCGCGGGGCAATATCCCGTGCACGATATCGGCGCGCTGAAGCTGGCTGCGCCGACTTGTTACGACCAGTGGTTTCCCGAGCTGGCGCGCATCTATGCCCTGGAGGGCGCGGAGTTCATCTTCTATCCCACCGCGATCGGCAGCGAGCCCACTGCGCCCGACTTCGATTCGGCGACGGCCTGGCAGTTGGTGATGCGCGGGCACGCCGTGGCGAATGGCTTGTTCATCGCCGCTTGCAACCGCATCGGGCGCGAAAATGCCGTCGCATTTTATGGCAGCAGCTTCATTTGCGATCCGCTGGGCACGATATTGGCAGAAGCCAGCCGCGACAGCGACCAGGTGATTCATGCCGTGCTGCGCGCCGCTGTCCGCGAGCAGTACTTGGCGCTCTTCCCATTGATGCACCAGCGCAAACCGCAGCACTACGGACGCCTGCTGCAAGGCGCGGCAGTCGATGCGCCACAACGCTGGCAGGGCGATTTGTTGGTAGGAGGAAATCGTTGATATGGCGCAAATGGAATTCTTCATCGTGGATGTCTTCACCATCGGTCGCAAGTACACCGGCAACCAGCTGGCCGTCTATCTGGGCAACCCGCCGACGGAACTGATGCAGCAGCTTGCGAAAGAAATCAACTTTTCCGAGATCACTTTCGTCACCGCCGATACACCGGAAAATGGCGGCTATAACACGCGCATCTTCATGCCCGAGGTCGAGGTCGATTTCGCCGGTCATCCCGTTTTGGGCACGGCTTATGTCATCCAGCGCGAGCTCATCGGCGCGCCAGTCGCTGAACTGACGCTCAACCTGCGGCTGGGACAAATCCCGGTGACTTTCGGCGCCGATGGCCTGCTGTGGATGAGCCAGAATCCGCCGCGATTTGGGCATCAATTCTCCGCAGCCGACATGGCTCGCGTGCTCAATGTAAACGCAGACGATATCGACCCGCGTTACCCGATCATGGAAGTGTCGACAGGTTTGCCATTCGTGCTGGCGCCGCTTGTCTCGTTGGAAGCGCTGCAGCGAGCCTGGGTCAACCTCGACCGGTTGCGGGCGTTGTTGGGCGCGCACGAGGCGATTGCGCCGGCTGTCTTTTGCCGCGAGACGATTCATGCCGAAAACGACATCCATGTGCGCGTGTTGGACGATGTCTATGGCGCGCCAGAAGATCCAGCTACAGGCAGCGCCGGCGGCTGCATTGCGGCTTATATGCTGGAATATGGCTATTTGGCTGGCGACACGATCTCTGCGCGGGCAGAGCAGGGTTATCAAATCGGCCGCCCATCGCTGTTGCATCTGCAAGCGCGGCGAGAGGCCGGCGAGATTGCCATCCGCGTCGGTGGGCAGGTCGAGCTGGTGGCGCAGGGACGACTGGCATCGGACTGACCCCC
>DAOUJB010000201.1:0-4136 GCA_034423155.1 Anaerolineae bacterium
CCATAAGTGGGCAGATAATCGGCGCGCAAGGTGTCGGTGACGACGCAGACGATATTCATTGCTGTGAAACCTCGTTTTTATGCGGACAAGTATACACGAAAGGATATCCAAAATGGTTCTGAGCTAGGTCGACCACGCAGGCACAAGGGCACAAGGATTCTTCGCGGCAGACGCACAGAAGTGAAAGCAAGAAAGTTATGCAACATTAAAATGGAATCGCGTAGGGACGACTCTTGAATCGCCCATATGTACAATTGCGGCGTTGTGGGTGATACAAGTCTCGCCCCTACATGTTCCAATTATGAGCGGCGTCGCTCGGTTGCGCATGATTAACTTGGTCTTACCAAGACACAGAAGAAGAACCGATGAGGCAATGCGAAACTTCATGGCATATCAGGGTGGAAACAAAGGGCGCTCTTGGATGCCTGTGCGAAATCTGGGCAAGACGGTATGACTCGTCAAAGCAACTCGGAAAGCTGGTCGCTGGTGAGGTGCAGCCGCAGCAGCCACCACACGCCGCGCGCCGCGATGAATGCCGAAATCGACAAGGACACAATGAGCAGGAAGGCGATGGGCAAAAGCAAACTGAGCGCCAGCGGGACAAGCGCGCAGACGATGACAGCCAGGCTATGCAGCGGTTTGCCCAGGGTCAGCAGCAGGCTGAGCTTCACTGTGCCGCGCAGAGACAAATCCAGCATGCCCAGCAGCGCCCAAGCGAACAAGCTCGCCGCGAAGAAAATTGCGCCGAAGCTGAGCATCATCACCAGCGACAAGATGGTCAGGAATTCTTGCATGCGCATGGCCGGGAAGAGGCTGAGGTTGAGCGCGATGATGCCAAAGCCAGCGACATCCACCAAGAAAAGCAGCAGCGCCGTCCGCCAGCGCGCGCGTATGCTGCCGATATAGACCGCGAAGAATTCGGGCTGTTGCCCACGCGCCCAGGCACCCATGACCGCGAACAGCCCCAGCAAGGCGAATGGCGCGCCGATGATCGTGAGCAGCAGGCAGACGCTGACGAGATTGGCGAACAGAAAGACGCCGATGCGCTCCAGGCCGTTGTATAGGGCGCTGTCTAGCCAGGTGTTCATGTCTTGCCAGGCGGCTTACCCTTTTAGCCCCGTGGTCGAGATGCCCTCCACGAGGTAGCGCTGAAAAGAAACGAAGATGATGAAGACCGGCAGCAGCGACAGCGCCGACATGGCGAAGATCGCGCCCCAATCTGTCTGGCCCGATGGGTCGGAAAATGTGCGCAGCGCCAGTGACACCAGGTAGAGCTCCGGGCTGTTTAGATAGATCAAAGGCACGAGAAATTCGTCCCAGGTCCAATAGAACGAGAAGATCGCCGCGGTGATGATGGCGGGTGTCAGCTGGGGCAGGATGACGCGGGCGAAGATGCCAAACTTGCTGGCGCCGTCGATCATCGCCGCTTCGTCCAGGTCGACCGGGATGCTGCGGATGAACTGGATGATCATAAAAATAAAGAAGGCCGAGCCGCCAATGCGCGGCAGCAGCAGGGGATAGAAGGTGTTTAGCCAGCCCAACTGCTTGAAGACGATATATTGCGGGATGATCTGCACCTGCGTGGGCAGCATCAAAGTGACGAGCATGACCGCGAACCAGACTCGCCGCCCACGGAAGCGCACCCGCGCGAATCCATAGGCAACCACTGCCGAAGCGCTCACGCTCAGCAAGGTGCCCAGCGTCGCATAAAACAACGAATTGCGATAAAAGGTGGTGAAGCTGATGCCGCCGAAACCCGCCCAGCCGTTGGGATAATTCTGCGGATAAAACTCGTTGGGGATGATGGCGGTTTGGTTCGTCCAGATCTCGTCCGGCGGCTTGAATGACGAGCCGACCAGCCACAAGATTGGATACAGCATAATCAGCGCGAAGAGACCGACCAGCCCGTGATAGAGCGCTGCCCGGGCGCGCGGATGCTGATGCCAGGGCACAGCCGGACGCACGATC
This sequence comes from Anaerolineae bacterium, assembly GCA_034423155.1. Taxonomy (GTDB): domain Bacteria; phylum Chloroflexota; class Anaerolineae; order Aggregatilineales; family Phototrophicaceae; genus UBA6055. The sequence continues at coordinate 1,969 of DAOUJB010000201.1, forward strand.
AGCGGGCTTTCCACGCGGGTTACGCCGGTTGGGGCGGGAGCTTTGATGCTGGCCATGGTTCAACGACCCTCTTCCGCTTCGTAATGCACCCAATAACTGGACGAGCGGAAGACCACAGCGGTCAGCAGGGCGATGACCATCAGCATGACCCAAGCCATGGCGGACGCATAACCCATTTCGTTTTGCTCGAAGGCGCGGCGATAGACATAGAGCGCATAAAAAAGCGTCGTATCGAGCGGTCGCCCCTGCGTGACGATGAAGGCTTGCGTGAAGACCATGAAGCCGGAGATCAACTGCATGATCAGGTTGAAAAAGATGATCGGCGTCAGCATGGGCAGGGTGATGCGCAAGAAGCGCTGCAGAGCGTTCGCGCCGTCAATCTCTGCGGATTCGTACAATTGCGCCGGGATATTCTTCAAGCCGGCCAAGAAGATCAACATGGGCGAGCCAAATTGCCAGGCGGCCAAGATGATCAAGGTCCAGATGGCGGTTTCTGGCCTGCCCAGCCAGTTGGGACCCTCGATGCCCAGCAAATTGAGCGTGAAGTTGACCAAGCCATCATTGCCGAAGATCTCGCGCCACATCACCGCCACGGCGATGCTGCCGCCGATGATCGAGGGCGCATAAAAAGCTGCGCGATACACGCCCACGCCGCGCCGCCAAGTATTGAGCAACATCGCCACAGCCAGCGCAAACACCAGCCGCAGCGGCACAGAGAAAACCACATATTTCACCGTCGCGTTTACCGAGCGCCAATAACGCCGGTCTTCGAAGAACATGCGCTGAAAATTGTCCAGCCCGATGAAGTCGCCCGCATTGGCCAGCACATTGTAATCGGTGAAAGATAGCAGCAGCGAAACGCTAATGGGAATGAAGGTGAAGAGAAAAAACGCGATCAGCCAGGGCGCGATGAACAAATAGCCGGCCAGGTTGTCTTGACCGAAGTTTGATTTGCGGCGCTTTCTTTTGGTCAGGGCGGCGACAGCCATAGACTCCTCAACCCCACCCCCTGCCCCTGCCCGACGAGTCGGAGCGGGGAGTTTCGGGAGCTAGTTGCTGAATTGTTGACAGAATCCGCGCGTGGATCGCCTGCCCCTGACCTGTCGGGGGAACTGAGGGGGGTGATTTTCGGCGCGCTTCACATTGGTTTTCCCTGGCATCAAACCTGGCCTGTCCCCTCCCAGCTTGTGAAGAGAGAGGACCGGCAGGTTGGGACGCTGCTACTGCGCGGCGAGGATGCGGTTGGCTTCCTCACGCAGGTAGGGCGCGGCGTCTTCGGGCGAGATCATGCCATACATGACCGGCTCGACAAATTCGGGACCGAAGATGTTGTTGACGACATCGGCATGCGCAGCCGGGTCGGCCGGACGAATCGGGCTGTTGTCCATCTCGATAACGCCGAGGTAGTTGAACATCTCAGCCTGCGCCGCTCCCAGGTTCGGCAAGAGGGCATCGCGGACGACCGACGAGATAGGCACGCCGCGCTCGGCTTCCAGGATTTCGTTGGCCTCGACCGAATTAACGAACCAGTCGATGAAAGCCGCGGCTTCGTCTGGCTGGTCGGCCTGCGAGGTGATGGAGAAGAACATCGAGGGCTTGATGTAATTCTGCGATTGGCCACCTTCTGGACGCGGGATGGGATACATGACGAAGTTGCGCTCGGCACCGGCGGCATTCCACACCGCCACGATCTGGTTGCTCCAGTGATAAGCCATGGCCGCTTCTTGACTGACGATGAGCTGTGCTTCGACACCTTGGTCGCCGCGGGCGACGCTGTCTTCATAGCTCTGCATGCCGCCACTATCTTGCAGGCGCAGCAGCATGTTGTAGTAGTCGATCAGCGGCTGGTCGTCTTCGTAACCCAGCGACATGCCATCGGCGGCGTAAGCCCACTGGTCGCAGCAGCCCATGTATTGCGACTTCCACAGCTGATCGCTGGTCAGCACGCCGATGCCGTGAATGTCCAGAGCAGCGTTGATCTGGTTGGCGATTTCTTCAAACTGCGTCCAGGTCCAGTCCAGCGCCGGCAGCTCAATGCCAGCCGCGGCGAAGGCATCTGTATCCAGCGTGAAGACCTCGGAATTGTTGCCCAGGTTGATGCCGTACAATTGGCCATCGACCATGCCGCCTGCCAACGAGGCATCGGCGATATGCATGGTGTCGATGGC
>DAOUJB010000202.1:0-3966 GCA_034423155.1 Anaerolineae bacterium
GTCGGCTCGATGAGCAGCGCTTCGGGCACGATCAGCGGAAAGTAGTTGGTGGGCGGGTGGAAGCCATAGTCGATCAGCCGCTTGCTGATATCCAGGGCATGCACGCCGGGCGCATCGTCAAAGGCGCCGCGCACCACGAACTCGTGCCCGCAATAGCGGCGCGCGCCAGCGGCTGTCTGGTCATAGGGCAGCGCATATTCGCCGCGCAATTTCTCGCGCAGATAATTGGCATTCAGCACAGCATAACGGGTGACATCCCGCAAGCCTTCGCCGCCATAAGCGCGGATGTAGGCATAAGCGCGCAAGTGCATGCCGAAGTTGCCGGCGAAAGCTTTGAGGCGTCCGATGCTCTTGGTCGGCATGTGCCAGTCGTATCGCCAGTCTGGAGCAGATTCGTCATCGACAGGCAGGGCGTCCCGGCGCACAACCGGACCAGGCAGGTAGTCGCGCAGCTTGGCATTGACGCCGACCGCGCCGCTGCCGGGCCCACCACCACCATGTGGCGTGGAGAATGTCTTGTGCAAGTTGTAGTGCATGCAGTCGAATCCCAGCTGGCCGGGCTTGACCACCGCCATCAGCGCGTTCATGTTTGCGCCGTCCATGTACATCAAGCCGCCGACCGACTGCACATGTTCGATGACCTGCTCGATATTGGGCTCGAATAGACCCAGGGTGCTGGGCATGGTCATCATCATGCCAGCGATATGCCGGGCATTTTCGCCCGAGCAGGCTTCGTGCAGCGCATCCAGGTCGACCTCGCCGGCCGCATTGGCTGGCAGCTGCTGCACGCGCAGACCGGCCATCGTGACGGTCGCGGGATTGGTGCCATGCGCGCTGTCGGGCACGAGGATGATGTCGCGTTCTGGTTCGCCGCGGTCAATGTGATATTGGCGGATCATCAGAATACCCGCGAATTCGCCTTGCGCGCCGGCGGCTGGCGTCAGGCTGACCGCTTCGAAGCCGCTGATTTCGCCCAGCCAGCTTTGCAGCTCGTGCATGAGCATCATGGCGCCTTGGCAACTATCGGGGTCGGCAAGCGGATGAAGCTGCGCCAAACCAGGTAGCCGCGCGGCATCTTCGTTGACTTTGGGGTTGTATTTCATCGTGCAGCTGCCGAGCGGATACAGCCCGGTGTCGATTGAATAATTGAGCTGGCTGAGCCGCACGAAGTGGCGCACCACTTGCAGCTCGCCGACCTCGGGCAGGGGCAGATCGTCGCGCAGCAGTTCGTCGGGCAGTGGCGCAATCGGCACATCGGGCGCGGGCAGGTTGACACCGCTGCGACCCGGCGCGGACAAGTCATAAATGATCGGCTCGGACATCAGTGCAGTCCTTCCAGGATATCCACCAGGCGGTCGATTTCGGCGCGGGTGTTGCACTCGGTGACGCAAAGCAGCATGTGCTTGGGCAGATGATAATAGTGCTGCGCCAGGTCATAGCCGCCGATGACGCCAGCATCCAGCAGCGCGGCGTTGACCTCGGCGACTGGGAGCGGACAGGCGACCACGAATTCGTTGAAGAAGGGCTTGGTCATATCGACGCTGTAGCCATCCAGGCGGTCGATTTGCGCGGCGGCATAATGCGCTTTGTGATAATTCAGCTCGCCAACCTGACGCAGCCCGTTCTTGCCCATCAGCGACAGGTAGACGGCGGCGGCCAAGGCCATCAGACCCTGATTGGTGCAGATATTGCTGGTTGCGCGCTCGCGTTTGATATCTTGCTCGCGAGGGCGCAGCGTCATGACATAGGCGCGTTTGCCGTCCGCATCGACTGTTTCGCCGATGATGCGCCCGGCGATCTTACGCACAAGCCGCTGTTTGATGGCGAAGTAGCCCAGGTAGGGTCCGCCGAAAGTCAGCGGGATGCCCAGTGGCTGCCCTTCACCAACCACGATATCCGCGCCAAACTCGCCGGGCGGCGTGAAAAGCGAAAGCGCCAGGGGATTGGCCACCACCACCAGCAAACCCCCGCTGGCATGCACGGTATCAGCCAGCCTGCGCATGTCTTCCAGCTGCCCGAAGAAGTTGGGATATTGCACAGCCACCATGGCGGTGTTGCTGTCCAGCATTTCCATCAAATCGATCAGTTCGCCACGACCGCGATCGCCGATGATGCGGATGTCTCTGCCTTGATGGTAAGTCCGCACGACTTCGCGATACTGCGGGTGGATGGCGTGGCTGAGGATGACTTTGCTGCGGCGATTGCGCGAAACTTCCAAAGCGACCGTGACGGCTTCTGCCAGACTGGTTGCGCCGTCATAGTGGCTGGCATTGGCGGCGTCCATGCCCGTCAGCGCGCACATCATGCTCTGGTATTCATAGGTCGCCTGCAGCGTTCCCTGCGAGATTTCTGGCTGGTACGGTGTATAGGCGGTATAAAACTCGCCGCGCAGCAGCATATGATTGACGACCGAGGGGATGAAGTGGTGGTATGCGCCCGCGCCGCGAAAAATGGCGAAGTCGCCAGCATGATCGTTCGCCTCGCTGATAGCCAGCATCTCCGCCGCGATTTCCATCTCGCTCATGGCCGGCGGCAGATCGAGCGCGGGAAAACGTTGTTCAGCCGGCACATCGTCAAAAAGCTCTTCAAAAGACGCCACGCCGATCTGCGTCAACATGTCGTGAGTTTCGGCTGTTGTATGCGGTATGTAGCTCATGGCTTGGCTGCCTTTCCCGAGAACATGCGGTTCATCGGCTTTCACAATAGGCAGCGTAGGCGGCGGCATCCATCAGCGCGTCCAGCCGCGAAGCATCGGCAACGCGCACTTTGACCATCCAGCCCGCGCCATAAGGATCGGCATTCACCACTTCGGGCTCTTCTTCCAGCTGCGTGTTGACATCGATGATCTCGCCAGAAACTTCGCTGTAGAGTTCGGAAGCGGCTTTGACCGATTCGACTTCGCCGAAAGAATCTCCCGCCGAAAGTTGCTCGCCGACATCGCGGAATTCCACATAGACGATATCGTTCAGTTGGTCTTGCGCATAATCGGTTATGCCGATGCTCACCACATTGCCGTTCAGCGCGAACCATTCATCGGACTTGGCATAACGAAGCTCGGCTGGCGTATTCCATTGTCCCATCGTCTCAATCCTCCTCAATTCAACAAAAAAGGGCGCACCCCAGTTTTGGATGCGCCCTGTCAGTCGATTGCAACTTCCAGAGTATGCCGCCGCAAGAGTCCTTTTGCCTGAGAGTTTCACATCGGTTGTGCGCCCGACGCTTGCCCCTTCGGCGTTTCGTTCTTGGACGAAATCTCTCGTCCTGCAACAAGATTACTATACAGCGCTTTTCAGGAATCAGCAAGTCGCCCGGCCGCAACTGTCCACGCGGAAAAGGCAAGGGCGACACAGCATGCCGCCCGATTGTGGAGTTGCTGCCCGCGACCGCCTAGCCGCAAGTCCCCTCTGGCTCGACATAGTTTGCGCTGATCCAGCCTCTCTCGCCGTGATAATCCACCTTGAACCAGCCGTCCGTCCGCTCCAGCGCCGTCAGCCTGACTTGGCTCGGCAACACGCCGATCTGGTCGCCAGCGGGCGCATCGCGGAAGTTCAGCGAATACTGCAGCAGCACCATGCAGCCGCTCAGGCTCTGGTAGGCTGGCGATATGGCGGTGGCGACGGGAGCGGGGGGACCTGGCACGAGCGCCACCTGCCCAGCGCCATCGACTGTCGCGCATAGCAAACCGCCGGGCTGGCTGAAGACCGACAAATCCGCCACCGTGCGCGGCATCGCAGTCGTGTCGATGAACTTGATCGCGCCGCTGCCCGCGCGGAAGCAAACCTGCGTGCCCGGCGTGACCCAGCCCCAGATATCCACGACCAGGCTGGGCATAGCCGCGATGACAGCCTCGTGTCCGATGCCGCTGCCTTCCACGCGCTGGCAGGATGTGCCGCTGCTGGCTTTGCTCACCACGATAGCGGGCTGCAGGGTCTGGCAGCTTTGCTCGGGCGAATAGCGAATGACAGC
>DAOUJB010000203.1:0-6983 GCA_034423155.1 Anaerolineae bacterium
CGGCGCTGTCGCCGTGCAAGTCGATACAGCCACTTGGGCGCAGCCAAAGATGCTGGAGCGGATCGCGCGCGACCTGGGCGGCTGGATCGCCACGCGCCATGCCGATGCCCTGCTGGACGAGTGGCATCCCGATATGGGGCGGACCGAAGCGCTGCAAGCCCGCGGAACAGGCTGACTCATGCCGCAATATGACTTTCGCTGCAAAATGTGTGGGGAGCGCTTCAGCCTGCATTTCAAGTCTGTGGCCAAGTATGCCGCCGCCACGCCGCAGTGCCCGGGTTGCGATTCAATTGAACTGGCTCGTGTCATCAGCGGCGTCGCCATCCCGCAGGCACAGCGCGACTACCGCAAAATGTCATCTGGGGAAATGCTTTCGGTGCTGGAATCGGGCGAGAAAAAGCAGGTCGATGACATGTTCCGCCAGGTCAACAGCACGGCGACGGACGGCTAGAGATACCAGTCGCGCAGGGCATCGCGCACTTCGTCGATGATGAACTCCCAGGGCTGGTCGGGCACGCGCCGAATGATCAGACAATCTTCGCTTATGGTCAGTTGGTCGATGCCATCCACCGCCGCAAAGAGCATCTGCGCCAGCGGAGAGCCCAGGTCGCCCGCTTCGCGATTGGCATAATGTTCTTCGCCGTGCGTCGCCAACAGTTGATTCACAACCAGCTCGGCAACATCCGGATGCTCGCCCGGCTCCACTTCAATGGTCACATACTCGGACATGCCGAGCCGCTTTCTAGCTACCCACCGGCTGCTGCTGCGTGATGCAATGGATGTTGCCGCCGCCCAGCAAGATCTCGCGCGCTTGGATGCGCACAATCTCGCGTTGGGGGAAGAGCGCAGCCAGCTTTTGCGCGGCCGCCGCATCGTGACGATCGCCGAAAATAGGCATGATAATTGCGCCGTTGGCGATGTAGAAGTTGATGTAGCTGCCAGCCAGTCGCTCGCCGACCGGACGCCGGAATGCGCTGTCGACAACATCCAGGCCAGCCGCTTCGTCCCTCGTCATCGTCATCGGCTCAGGCTGATGAATCTTGTGGATTTCCAACCCCCGTCCTTGCGCATCGCGCGCCGACATGAGCGCATCGTAGGCAGCCGCGGAACGCTCATATTGCGGGTCGCTGCGATCGTCTGTCCAGGTTATGGCAACTAGGCCCGCTCGCGCAAAGCAGCAGAGATTATCGACATGGCCATCGGTCTCGTCTTCATAAACGCCGCGCGGCAGCCAGATGATGTGGCGAATGCCCAGATAATCCGCCAGCAACTGCTCGATCTGCGCGCGCGATAGCTGCGGATTGCGGTTGGGATGCAGCAGGCATTGCTCGGTGGTGATGAGCGTGCCCTCGCCATCGACATGGATCGAACCGCCTTCGAGCACGAAGGGCGCGGCATAGCGGTCGATCCCCTCGATCTCCAGCATTTTGGTCGCCACCAACTGGTCCTGGTCCCAAGGAAAGTACATCAGCTTGTCCAGCCCGCCCCAGGCATTAAAGCGCCAGTCGACTCCGCGCACATCGCCACGCTCGTTGACCACGAAGGTCGCGCCGCAATCGCGCATCCAGGCATCGTTGTTGCTCAGTTCAACCACGCGAACTTGTGGTGGCAGCATCGCGCGGGCATTTTCATACTGGTCGCGGTTGACGCCCATGCTGACGCGCTCAAAGCGGGCGATCTGGCTGGCTACTTCGACAAAGGCTCGCTGCGCCGGTTTGCCGCCATTGCGCCAGGTATCGCGCCGCTGGGGCCACAGCATCCAGCAGCCAGCATGGCGCTCCCATTCGGCGGGCATGCGATAGCCGTCGGACTGTGGCGTCGTTTCGAGTCGCCGCGGCATGGTCTGCTCCAAAAATCACCGGTTCGCTTTTCGTCATTATGGCTGTCGGCGCGCGGGCTGGGCAGGGGAAATGTGCGCGCAAGGGGTGTACAATACGGGCATTTGCACGGACATCTGCGAGGACAGGCGCATGAGTTTGCGAGCGATTTCGCCGTTGGACGGGCGTTATGCGGACAAAGTCGCGCCCTTGCGGGATTATCTTTCCGAATGGGCGCTGATCAAGTATCGCGCGCTGGTGCAGTTGCGCTGGCTGCGTGCCATGTCGGCGCATCCCGGCATCACACATGTGCGGGCATTTACGGCGGACGAAGAGGAATTGCTCGTTGCATTGGAAGCCGAATTTGACCAGGCGGCGGCCGAGCGCGTCAGGGCAATCGAAGCGCGCACCAATCATGACAGCAAGGCGGTCGAGTATTACCTGCGCGAGCGGCTGGAAAAGACGAGTCTGGCGGATGTGGCTGGTTCGCTGCATTTCGCCTGCACATCAGACGACATCAACAACCTGGCTTATGGGCTGATGTTTCGCGGCGCGATAGGCTCGGTCTGGCAGCCGGCTGCGCGCGAATTGCTGGAATCGCTGGCCAATCTGGCGCGGGGCACAGCGACTGTGCCCATGTTGGCGCGCACGCATGGACAAGCAGCCACGCCCACCAGCCTCGGCAAAGAAATCGCCGTCTTCGTGCAGCGGCTGCGGCGGCAACTCCGACAAATTGAAGCGCAGGAATACCTGGGCAAGTTCAATGGCGCTGTCGGCGCGTACAACGCTCACATTGCAGCCTATCCCGATATCGACTGGCTGGCGGTTTCGCGGGAATTCGTGGCGGGGCTGGGCTTGACGCACAACCCGCTAAGCACGCAGATCGAAGCGCACGATTGGCTGGCGGAATTGGCGCATGTCCTGATGCGTTTCAATACCGCGCTGCTCGATTTATGCCGCGATATGTGGAGCTACATCTCGCTGGCTTACTTCCGTCAGCAGGTTGTGGCGCGCGAGACAGGCTCTTCGACCATGCCGCACAAGGTCAACCCGATCGACTTTGAAAATGCCGAAGCCAATCTGGGTGTCAGCAATGCGCTCTTCGCGCATCTGGCGGACAAGCTGCCCATATCTCGTTTGCAGCGCGACCTCAGCGACTCGTCGGCGTTGCGCAATTTTGGCGTGGCGATCGGTCATAGCTATCTGGCGCTGCTGGGCGTGCGGCGCGGCTTGGGCAAGCTGGAAGTCGACAGCGCGGCGCTGGCAGCCGACCTGGACGATGCCTGGCAATTGCTGGCGGAAGCTGTGCAGACCGTCATGCGCAAGCATCATCTGCCCGAGGCTTATGAACAGCTGAAAGCGTTGACCCGCGGCCAGCCAATCACGCGCGAGAGCCTGCATGCTTTCATCCAGTCGCTGGACTTGCCCGACGAAGAAAAACAAAGGCTGCTGCAATTGACGCCGGCGACCTACCTGGGCTTGGCGGAACAGCTCGTTGCGCTGGCAATATGAAAGGGAAGACGACTGAATGACTGACAAGCCTTTTGACATCCTCGTCTTCGCCGATGCCTGCGTCGACTTGATCCTGCGCGATGACGATGTGCAGCCGCAATTCGGACAAGTCGAAAAACTGGTTGCCGATTATGAGTTGGTCATGGGCGGCTCGTGCTGCATCTTCGCGGCGCAGGCGGCGAAGCTGGGGCTGCGAGTCGCTATCTTGGGTCGGGTCGGCGATGACGCGCCGGGGCGACTGATCATGGACGCGCTGGCGGCGGCCGGCGTCGATATGCGCTATATGTCCGTCCACCCCCAGCTGCGCACTGGCATCACCGTGCACCTGGTGCAGGGGCGCGACCGTGCCATGTTGACGCACCTGGGCGCGATGAATGCCTTGACTCGCGCCGATATTAGCGACCCGTTGCTCGCCTCGGCTCGGCATTTGCATTATGGCAGCTTGTACTTGCAGACTGGCTTGCTGCCCGACTGGGCGACTATCTTGCGGCGCGCCAAGCAGCTGGGCTTGACGACCTCGCTGGATACCAACTGGGATCCGGCTGAAGTGTGGGATTATGACCTGGCGAGCGGGCTGCGCTATGTCGATGTGTTGCTGCCCAACGAACAAGAGGCGCGGCATCTCAGCGGGCGGTCGGATTTCACAGCGGCGGTCGAATGTCTGCGAGCGCAAGTGCCGCTGCTGGTCATCAAGCGCGAGCTGCAGGGGGCGGTCGCTTGGCAGGCACAGCGGGAATTCGCGCATCGTGTCGAGCCGGCTCCGCCAGGTGGCGATGGCATTGGCGCGGGCGACAGCTTCGACGCCGGCTTTCTGGCTGGCTGGCTGGGCGCGTTGCCACTGGCGACTTGTTTGGCGATCGGCTGCCAATGCGGACGCGGAGCAGCCAGCGAGATTGGCGGCACGCGAGGTCAGCCGCTCTTGAGGGATGTGCCGGCGCTTCAACCTTCGCCGTTGTAACCTCTGCCCACGCCGCGATAGGCAAATCCCAACTTGCGCAACTCGGCCGGGTTGTACATGTTGCGCCCGTCTATCAAGATGGCTCGCGCCATAGACGCATGGATGCGCCGCATATCCAAGTGCTTGAATTCGTTCCAGGGCGTCAGCACCAGCAGCGCGTCCGAGCCATCGGCGGCTTCGTAGGGGCTTTGGCAAAGCTGGATGCCCGGCAGGTCGCGGCTGGCATTTTCCATGGCGACAGGGTCATAGGCTTTCACCAAAGCGCCTTGATTTAACAAGGAGCGCGCCACGGTCAACGAAGGCGATTCGCGCGTGTCGTCCGTGTTTTGCTTGAATGCCAAGCCGAGGATGGCCAGCGTGCGCCCGTTGACGCTGCCGCCCAGCATTTCGCGCGCCTTCAGCGCAATCTGCCGGCGCTGGAAGGCGTTGATCTCCATGACCGCGTTGAGCAACTGCGGGTGCATGCCGTGCGTCTGCGCCATATTCGCCAGCGCTTTGACATCTTTGGGGAAGCAACTGCCGCCGAAGCCGATACCCGCCTCCAGGAAGTGCGGACCGATGCGCTTGTCAAAGCCCATGCCCCGCGCCACCTCGGTCACATCCGCGCCCAGCCGCTCGCAGATGATGCTGATTTCGTTGATGAAGCTGATGCGCGTCGCCAAAAAGGCGTTGGATGCGTATTTGATCATCTCGGCAGTGCGCAGGTCGGTGATGACAACCGGCGCGTTCACCGGCGTGTACAGCTCGGCAACCGACTCGGCAGCCGCGCGATCGGTGGAACCCAGCACAGTCCGGTCGGGCTGCAAAAAGTCGGCGATTGCCGAGCCCTCGCGCAGAAATTCCGGGCAGGAAACCACAGAAAAGTCGATTGGCTGCGGCTGCTTGCTGGAGATGATTTCGCGCGTCCAGTCGCCAGTGCCGACCGGCACGGTCGATTTGTTGATGACGATCAACGGATGCGTCATCGTCTCGGCGATGGTTTGGGCGGCGGCGCGCACATACTGCAAATCCGCCTCGCCATCGACGCCAGAAGGCGTGCCCACGCAAATGAAGACGAATTCGGCATCTTCAAGCGCCTCGGCATAGCAGGTGGTGAAGTGCATGCGCTGGGCGGCGCTGTTTCGCTGCACCAGTTCTGCCAAGCCCGGTTCATAAATCGGCATTTTGCCCGCCAGCAGCATTTCGATCTTGCGCTCGTCAATATCTACCAGGCTGACCTCGTTGCCCAAATCGGCAAAACAAGCGCCGGTAACCAAGCCGACATAACCGCTGCCCACCACGCACAATTTTCTCATGTTCGCTTCCCGCTCGTCTCGACCACGCTTGTTTTACACTGCCGCCAGCACATTTCCTGTCTATCCAACTCGCATTGTACCTGTATAGCGCCAGGGCGACACAGGGCGGTTGCGTCAACTACCTTACACAGAGGTCACAGAGATCACAGAAGTAACTCCAACCAAGTAATGCAACAACAAAATGGAACGTCGTAGGGGCGATACTTGTATCTCCCGCATGCTAAACGGAGGCCTTTTGGGCGAGACAAGTCTTGCCCCTACAGATTTCGAATCAGAATAGCATCGCTCAATTACGCATGACTTACTTGGTGCTACTGAGAACACCGAGGGATTTTTCAACTGAGACAAAAGCCGTTGGCATTGTATTCGCGGCGAGGCGGCAACTCGCCTTTCTTGTCGCGCCTTTCGCAGTAAACGCAGGTAATTGGTGAAACAACAATTTGCCACAGAGGCACAGAGGCACAGAGACAAACCTTTGCTTTTCTCTCGGTGTACTCACTCTAACTCGGTGTACTCGGTGGTTTATTTATTGTATTACTTACTTGTGTTTACTGCTGTGCCTGGACATGGCCATGTGGTAAAAATAGCGCGTGCAGAGATCACCGCAATCGAGGGCAATCGTCATGTCGCAGCAACTGGATGCGCAGACCCAAGCCAATCTGCAGCGCGCGCATATCAAAGATGGCGTGCCCCAAGAGCGGCGCAAAGTGCCCTACCGCAACATCCGCGATGTGCTGGCGCTGCACACCAAGACCTCGCCACGCAAGCCTTTCCTCATCTTTTACGACCAAGCTGGCGCGCGCAGCGAGCAGACCTATGCCGGCTTTACGGCGCGCGTGCATCAAGCCGCCAACTTTCTCTACGAAGATCTGGGCCTGCGGCGGGGCGATCGCGTCGCCACCATCTCGCATAATCACAGCGACAGCGTCATCATCTACTTCGCCTGTTGGGTGATTGGCGCGGCGGTCGCGCCCCAGAATGTCGCCGAAGACGACCAGCGCATCGCCTTCATCTTGCGCAACAGCGAGGCGAAAATCTGCCTGGCGCGGGCGGAATATATGCAGCGCGCCGAGCGCATCATCAGCGGCGAAGATGGCTTCGGAGGCGCGCCCAATATCCAGCAGATCGTGCAGGTCGGTGGCGAAGCAACGGGCGAGCGAATCCATTTTCAAGAGGCGCTGCGCGACCGACCGACCACCTATCTTGGCGATGACTCCGGCGCGAAAGCGGGCGACCTGCCATTGGGCGAAGGCGGCGAAGCCACAGCCAGCCTGGATGACGAGGCGCTACTGGTCTATACCAGCGGCACGACCGGCACGCCCAAAGGCGTCATCTTGTCGCAGTACAACCTGCTGGTGGACGCGCAGGGCATCGCGCAGTGGCAAGCGATCACCGGCAACC
>DAOUJB010000204.1:0-1598 GCA_034423155.1 Anaerolineae bacterium
GCGTGGCGCAGCGTGAACAGGCAATTGCTGTGCAGGGTTTCTGGCAAGAAATTGCGCGCCTTGTCTGTCGTGGCAAAGCTGCGTGGCGGCGGATTGCGAAAAGTGTACAGGTGCGTCCAGCCGCCGATCTCGACCTTGCCCAGCTGCGGATGTTCGAATGGCTGCCAGTCGATGAAACCAGCGCCGCCCAGATGCTCATCGTTATACGCCAGCAGCGTGATCTCGTCCTGTGTAGAACGGGCGCGCACCTGGTATTTGGCTGGCTGTTCGATGCCAGCCGCCAACTCTGGATTCCACAGCTCGGTGCTGAAAGTGATGATGCCAAATTCGTCATACGCCCACTGCATCAGCGAGCCGACGCGCGGCTGGTCGGGGTCGGTGGTGAATTCTTCATAGACCGAGATGACCGGATAACCAGTCAGCGCTGTGCCCATTGCGCCGATGCGATTGTATAGGGCGAGATCGGCGCGCGGCAGGCTGTCATCCGGGGCGACCAGCGAGGGCCGCAAGTGCAAGCCGCCATGTGTGTGATAGCACTGCATGCCGGTGATATTGGGGTGGGCGAGGATGAATTCGGCGACTGCCCGCGCTTCTGGCTCGGACAAAGGCGTTTCTCCCGCGCCATACTGTCGGAATTCGGGACGCCAGCCGGCGGGAAAATTGCGATTGAGGTTGCCATCGCGTGGCTTCTGGATGTCAAAGTTGACGCCGTCCCAGTCGCCGCGGATTTCTCCTTCGCGGTAGAGTCGGTAATAGGGTCCCTGCCCGACCTCGCCCGCTTCTCGCTGGATCATCAGGCGCGGGTCTTCGACAGAAGCGCGCCATTCGCCAGCTGGATCGCGGATGCGCATCTGGGTGATGAAGCCATCGCCATTCATGTCCTGCTGGCACAAGCCACCCGTCTGTTCTTCGCCAGGCAGATAGCGCCCATTGCCACACCAGTGATGCGGCGTCTTCAGGCTGATTTCTGCGCCATCGGGATTGATGCGCGGGATGATGTAAAAAGCCAAATTGTCCAGCAGCCAACTGACATCGTCATCAGCGCCATACTTGGTCAGCAGATACCAAATGGTATAGACGGCGGTCTGGGTGGTGGCGACTTCTTCGGCATGGATGCCAGCGTCGATATAAAAAGCCGGCTTGTCCATGTGCGCGCCAGTCGCCGAATTGGTCAGCGTCATGCAATGGATGTCGCGCCCGCGCCAGCTCTGCCCGATAACTTCCAGGCTGGCCAGCGCTGGATAGGCAGCCGCCAGCCCCTGCAAATGACCGCACAGCGTCTGGTAGTCGAAGTATTCGCCAAAATCGATGGTGGTGGTCATGCCTTCTCCTCGCCCACGCAAGTCGGCCGGGTTGCTTTAGAATTCCTGACTAACGCGAGACCGGTCGGGGCGCACAAATTGTCCACCGCCCTGCTCGCCGACCACTTGGCCATCGACATAGACCGTTTTGCCATTGACGATTGTGCGCGCAACCCGGCCGCGAAAGGTCATGCCCGCGTAGAGCTTGTCGCAATCGCGCGCCTGGCTGAAGAGCATGTCGCGGTGAATGGTCGTCTGCGCCTGCGCATCATAGATGACCAGATCGGCAAACGCGCC
>DAOUJB010000205.1:0-12459 GCA_034423155.1 Anaerolineae bacterium
ATGCCAGCGTGGTCGGTCCACAGATTGATGCGCTGGGCGAAGACGCGCGAATAATAATCGTCTTCTTCCAGCATGCTGCCGTCCGCCAGTTTGCGCAGCCCGCGATTGGCGACCGCCTCGCCGACAAATGCCCGCCAGGTTTCCAGCTCGTCGGCATCCAAAAAATCCTCGATGACCACGAAGCCGTTGTTTTGATAATAGTCCACCTGCCCGGCGCTGATTTCACAATTCATTTCGCCCTCCTCACCATTTGGCAACGATATGTTCAGTTGTGCGCCATGCCAGCGCCATGATCGTCTCGACTGGATTGAAGCCGCCGTTGGTTACATGTGGCGATCCATCGGCGATGAATAGATTGTTGTGGCTGTGCACGCGGCAGAATTTGTCCACGACTGAATGCGCCGGATCTTCGCCCATGCGGCAGGTGCCGGCCTGATGCTGCCCGCCCGATAGATATTGTTGTGGTTTCCGCCCCCACACTTCTATAGCGCCCGATGCCCGCAGCCACTCGATGGCCCGCTCACGCATGAAAGAGGCGGTGCGCACGGTCTCGGGGTGGCTCGTCCCAGACAGATGCGCCACCGGAATGCCATAGCGGTCGCGCACAGTCGGATTCACCTGCACGCGCGCGTCTGGATTTGGGATCTCTTGCACAGGTCCTTTGATGTCGTTGATGCGGCGGAAGTTGTCGCGCATGAATTGCTTGGCAGCCAGCCCCCAACGCGGCACATCGGGCGGATAATCGCGCTTCCAAAAAGTGATCGGCGTCACGATATCTTCGTCCGTCAGCATGCCGCCGCCGATGAGACCCTCGTTCCCATGATTGAATTCACAAGTCGCTAGCGAACAACCGGGACCGACGCCATCGTACATTGGGTCCGGGAACAAGCCCACCGCGCCAGGATAATAATGCCCCTGCAAGTGCCGCCCGACCTGGTCGCTGCCATTGCCGATGCCGTTTGGTTCTTGCGCTGTCGCCGAGTTCAGCAGCAGACGCGCCGTTTCCACTGCGCCACAGCTTAACACAACGACATCGGCGCTGATATTTTCGCGCAAGCCATCGGCTGTGATAATCTGGACGCCAGCAACCGCCCCGCCGGCGCTGCACATCAGCCGCTCGACCATGACTTCGGCGCGCAGCGTGCAGTTGCCGCTCTGCAAGGCGCGGGGGATGGTGGTGTTGTGGCTGCCGTTCTTGGCGTCCACCGGGCAGGCATAACCGACGCAGTGCTGGCAGTTGATGCAGGCGGGACGCTCATTGTAGGGGAGGGAATTGATGAGCCGAGGCACGCGCAGACCCTGCCAGCCCAGGGCCTCCAAGCCGCGTCGGTGCACGCTGGATTTGTGCGGCAGGGGCAAAGCCGGCATGGGATAGGGCTTGCCATAGGCGGGCAGGTGGATCATGCCGCGGTGGTCGCCACACACGCCAATCTCCCATTCAACGCGCTCGTAATAGGGCAGCAGGTCAGCGTAGCCGATGGGCCAGTCGGCCAAGGAACTGCCCGCTGGAACGCCATATTCGCTCGCCATGCGGAAGTCTTGCGGCATGAAGCGCCAGGCTTGCCCGGCATATACGCGCGTACCGCTGCCAACACAGGCGGCATTGTTCTGATAACCCGGCTCGTGCGGACGCAAGATGCGATGCGCGCCCTGCTGCTCGCCCACGGGCATCGGGAACGAGGCAGGATCGAGCGTGCGGGGATTGCCCTCTAAATCGGGTCCGGCATTGTGCCCATAAATCGCCAGCCGCTGGTTGCGCAGGTGATCGCGCCCGACCTGCTCAAAGCTCAGCGCCCGTCCACGCTCCAGCAGCAGCACCGATTTGCCGGCCTCGGCCAGCACAGCCGAAGCCACGCCACCACCAGCGCCCGACCCCACCACAATCGCGTCATAATCGCTCATCCGCGCACCTCGAAGCCGATCATCTGCCAGGCGACGCCTTCGCGATTGCCGCCATTGCCCGGGTCGCTATAAAAGCCCTCGCCGCAATGCTCGACCACTTGCGCGAAGAATGCGCCCGGCTCAATCGCCCAGCTTGTTTCCACCCGGTCTTTCTCGATTCTGTGCAGCAAATCGCTGCGCGCGTCGTTTGCCAGGTCGGCGAAATCGCAGTGGTGCAAGTGCTGCGCTTCGGCATCCAGGCAGCGCAAGAAGTCGCGATAGCTCGCCCTCAGATGCGCCAGATCGCCCGTCAATTGCCGCAGCAGATAATCGCCAACGCCGGCTTGCCAGGCGCCGGGGAAGTCGTCAGGCGGGATCAACGTGTCCAATACGGCTTCCAGACAGCGCAACTGGTTCTCGTCAAAAAGCGCGCTCATAATCGTGCTCATTTCTTGTGCGTAAGGCAATTGTAACCACATATCCCGCCACAAGCGCACAAATTTGTCCCTGCAAATGGCAGCGGGCTAGGCATCGCGCATGACTTCTCGCCACAGCATGACGATCGCAAGCTCGCGCAACAGGAGGAATAACCCGCAGACCAGCCACACCCGCGACATATTCAGCACGGTTGCGCCGGCAATCGCCAGGGCATAGGAAAGCGCTTGCAGCAGGGCAAATGTCGCGAAGGCGGCGCTCGCCCGGTCC
This sequence comes from Anaerolineae bacterium, assembly GCA_034423155.1. Lineage (GTDB taxonomy): Bacteria > Chloroflexota > Anaerolineae > Aggregatilineales > Phototrophicaceae > UBA6055. Next base: position 2,587 of record DAOUJB010000205.1, read on the forward strand.
AGCGCGCCTGGCGAACGCCTGCCGAAGTAGATGCCCAGCGAGCAAGCCAGCACGCCCGATTGCGTCCCTTCCAGCAGAATGGCCAGCGCCAAGATCAGCACATCGAGCAGCAGTAGCGCCAGCTCTTGCCAGTCCACACGCTCGATGTTCACCAGCGTGATGCACATGCCCATGAGCATCAACAACAGCGCCAAACCCGCGAGGCAGCGCCGCAGCATGCCCAGCCACCAAGCCGCATCACCATCGCTGAGAACGACCTGGCAGGCGACGCTGAAAATGAAGCGCCGGCCAGCCGGGATCAAGCTCAGTTCGTCCAGCCGGCCCGCGCGCGATTGCCGTGCCAGCAGCGCCACAATCCTTGTCATCCAGATCGTGCAGGGGCAGGCGCTCAGCAGCATCAGCCACAACGGCAGCGACCACAACATGTTCGCGCTGAGGCTGGTGTAGCTGTGAGCGGCGACGGCGAAGACCAACATGGCGCAGACCAGGCTGGCTGGCAGCACCGGCGGGAGTCGCGATTGACGGTCGTGGCGCGAAAGCTGCCCCACGACTGGATGACGCGGCTGCTTGCCCAGCGAGTCGTAAACTGCCGCGCTCGTCGTCAGTCTCCAGCTCAGCGGAGGGCGGGATCGGCTGTGTGTGTTGGGCGCGCGCGCCGATTCAAACCAGCGCAGGCGTGGCAACTTTCTGGCTCGCAGGCCTGCCATCGTCTTCATAGAGGAAGCACTTCACGCTGCGCCCCTGATGCTGCACGCTGGGCGGGATGTTGTCGTGGCAGATATCCATCACGGCTGGGCAGCGCCCCGCGAACTTGCAGCCGGTGCGCGTATATTCGTCCGTCTCGATGACAGCCAGGTCTACACGCTCGTTCCAGGCATCGCTGGTGCGGATGCTGGGGATAGAGTTCTTCAAGTTCTGCGTATAGGGATGCAGCGGATTGCCTAGCACCTGTTCGGTCGGTCCCATTTCGACGATCCAGCCGCGCAGCATGACAGCGATGCGGTCGCCGGCATAAAACGCGGTCGCCAGGTCGTGCGTGATATAGATGACGCTGACTTCGTTGTGGTCTTTCAGATTGCGAAACATATTAACGATCGACATGCGCAGCGAAGCATCCAGCATGGACACCGGCTCGTCGGCGACGATGAGCGATGGCTTGGTGATGAGGGCGCGGGCGATGGCGACTCGCTGTGCCTGCCCGCCAGACAGCTCGTTGGGATAACGCCCGGCGATCTCTGCCAGCGTCAAGCCGACTTCGCTGAGCACTTCGTTGATATAGCGGGGCGCTTCTTTCTTGTCCGCCATTTTGTAATTGGCGGCCGTCTCAAACAGATAGCCGTCTATGCGCTTGAGCGGGCTGAAGGCGGCGAAAGGGTCTTGGAAGACAGGCTGCACTTCGCGGTAAAACCAGGTCTTCATTTCTTTGTTGCTGATATCGTTGATGACGCGATTTTTGTAGCGCAAGATGCCCGCAGAAGCCGCCTCCATGCCCAGCACCATCTTGGCCAGGGTTGTTTTGCCGCTGCCGCTTTCGCCAACGACCGCGAAGATTTCTGGCTTGTCCGAGTCGATGACGATGGAGGCCTGGTCCACCGCGTGGAATTCTTGCGACGAGAAGCCTTGCCGAATGTGAAATACCTTGCTCAGGTTTTCGATCTGCAATAGCGGCTCAGACTGCTGACGCATGGCTCAATTCCTCTTCGACGACATGGCAAGCGGTGAAGTGCTTGGGCGCGATTTCAATTAAGGCTGGCTCGATCGTCTTGCACATATCCATCGCCAACGGGCAGCGCTCATGGAAGCGGCAGCCACTGGGCGGTCGATCCAGCGCCGGCGGCCGACCGGGGATGCTCAGCCGTTCCTCCCGCGAATCCAGGCTGGGCAGCGATTCGATCAAATAGCGCGTATACGGGTGTTTGGGCTCTTCCAGGATGGTGCGGGTCTCGGCTTCTTCGACCAGCTTGCCGGCATAGAGGATGGCGATGCGGTCAGCCAAGTTGGCATGAACGCCGATATCGTGCGTGATCAAGATCAGCGTGCTGCCTTCTTTTTGCTGCACATCTTTCAGCATCTGGATGACGCCGCGCTGCACAACCACATCCAGCGCCGTGGTCGGCTCGTCGGCGAAGATCAACTTGGGCCACAAGATCGTCGCCAGCGCAATCGTGACCCGCTGGCGCATGCCGCCGGAAAGCTGATGCGGATACGAAGCCATCACTTTTTCGGGCAAGCCCAAATCGCGCAGATAGCTGGCGGTCAGCGCAAAAGATTCGGATTTGGTCACATCGCGGTGGGCGCTGATGAAGTCGTGAAACGAATCGCGGATGCGCCGCACCGGGTTCAACACATGCATCGAGCCTTGCGGGATGTAGGAGATCGTCCGCCAGCGCAGATCGCGTTGATGCTCGTCGGTCATTTCGGCGGCGTTGACGCGTTCGCCATCCAGGTGATAGACGACCTCGCCACCAACCACGGTGAGCGGCGGATCGTAGGCATTCAGCAGCACGCGCAGCAGGGTCGATTTGCCGCAGCCGCTTTCGCCGGCGATTCCATAGACCTCGCCTTCCTGGATGCGCAGCGTGATATCATCGACCGCTTTGACCGTGCGCTCGACTCCGTAGGCTTTGGTGATGTAATAGGCGCGCAGGTTGTTCGTCTCGATTATCGTGCCCATGCCTATTCCTTCTCTTTGCGGGGGTTATCTTCTTGCGCCGGTTCGCCTACATGCGCCGTCAGACGAACGAGACGCTTGCGCGGGTCGAGGTATTCGCCAAGCCCCACAGACACGAGGTAGAAGCCAAGCACCATCAGGATGGCGGCGACGACAGGGGCGATCATCACCCAGGTCCTGCCCACGAATATAGACTGATAATAGTTGCCCCAATAGATCATCGTGCCGATGGTGGGGCTGTCCAGGTTGGCCAAGCCCAGATAGGACATGGTTACTTCGATGCCGATGGAAAACAGGAAGCCGCTGATGACATCGGCCAGCATGAAGGGGATGATGAAAGGCAGGTGCTCGCGAATGACGATCTTGACGGTGCTCATGCCGCTGAAGATGGCGGTATGCGTAAAGTCGCGCTCGCGCAAACTCAAGACTTGGGCTCGATAGCGCTTGGATGGATAAGCCCAGTCCAACAAGCCGATCAGAATGCCCAGCGAATACATGGTCATGCTGCCACGCAATATAGCGCCGATCAATATGAGCAGGGGTAATCGCGGAATGACGATGACGCTTTCAACAATGGACTGCGTCACCCGGTCAAAAGTTCCGCCCAGGTATCCCGATACCATGCCCAGCACCACGCCGATGCCGCGACCAATCACGACAGCGATGCTGGAGATGATCAAGGTGTTGCGGATGGCGAAGGTCAGCGTCCAAAAGACATCTTGCCCCTGCGATGTCGTGCCAAAGATAAATTTCGCGGCGGGCGGCTGGTTGCGCTTCACCTTGCGCCGCAGCTTGTCTTCTTCATAGGGCGAGGCAGCCGAAAGCAGCACCATAATGGCGACCAGCAGCAAAATGAGCGAACCGAAACGAAATGAGGGGCTGAACTTGAATAAATCGCGGATGGTGGTAAGCACGATAACCCCTTATCTCAAACGAACGCGCGGATCAAAGACCGGATAGAGCAGGTCGATGAGCAGTGAGGCGGTGGCGATGCCCACAATCGAAAGCAAGGTTACGCCCATGATCACATTGTAGTCACCGTTGTAGATCGCGTTGTAGGTGATGAAACCGATGCCCGGATAGGCAAACAAAACTTCCGTGATGAGCGCGCCTTCAAAGATCGCGCCCAAAGAAAGCGCCAAATCCGTAACCTGCGGCAGCATGGTATTGCGCGCCACATAAAAGAGGATGATCTTGCGCTTGGGCACAGCAGCCAACTCGGCGTACTGCACATAATCGCTGGCGATCTCGGTGGTCGTCAGCGACTTCGCCATGATGAAGCGGAAGGCAGTCGCGCCAATCACGATGGAAAGCGCCGGCAGAAATCCGAAATAAAGCAGCGAGCTTATGTATTCCCAGTTGAAGCCTGGCTCGCCTCGCGCGCCGCCGACCAGCGGAAACCACTGCAGCCAGGCGGCAAATATCAAAATGAGCACAAAGGCGATGATGAGATAGGGGATGGGATAAGCCACGACCACAACGCGCTCGATGACCTGCGCCCAGCGCCGATTGTGATAATAGCCAGCCAGCGCGCCCAGCAAAACGCCCGATGTCCACGAGATAGCTGTGGCTATGCCCAGCAGCCCGATCGTCCAGGGCAGGGCAGTGGCGATGATGTCCGAGACCGGGCGCGGGAAGTTGCCAAATGAAGGACCCAGATCGCCCTGCAGCAGGCGCGACCAATAGAGAAAATACTGCTCAATCGGCGATTTGTCCAAGCCAAACAGCGCTTCTGTCGATTCGCGCATGGCGACGAAGGCGCCCGGATCCATGGTCTGGAAAGCCGTCATGCGCGCCAGCATTTCATCGACAGGGTTGACGGGCGAAAGGCGCGGTATCAAAAAAGTTGCCGTAATGCCGACGAATACAACCATCACCCATTGGAGGAGCCGCGGCAGAATATAAGTTCGCAGTAGATTCATAGAGGCTTCCCTTTTACGGCCTGTCCCAAGCCCTTCTCCCAATCGCGCTGAGAGAAGGGATTCTGCGCATCTTTCGCATTTGCCCCTCCGCTAGCCAGTGGCGAAAGCGCTGCCACCAGCCAGCAGAAAGGAATTGATTTGGGACCAGGGTTAGCCGGTCGGCGTCAGGTTCTGGATGGCGAACTTGCCGCCCATGAACCAGTACAAGGGCTGATAGTTCGGATTCTCGGCGGTCGGGAAGCCTGTCCAGTACTTTTCGTCCCAAGTTACGAACTTCTTGAAAGCGATGGTGGTGATGTCGATCATGTTCTCGACCCAGTGCTTGACGAACTCATGAGCGAGCGCAATGTTCTCGGCTTCCTGAGAGACCGGGTTGACGCTTTCCATGGCGTCAATCAGCTCGTCCAGTACCGTCTCTTGCTGGCGACGCAGCGAGTTGCCGCCCAGCGGATTGTAGTCTTCGCCGGCGGGGGCATAGTACTTGGAGTGATAGCCGCGCACATTGGGCCACATGTCGCCGGATGCCAGCGCGAAGCTCTGCCAGGGCGTGCTGACCTCAAATGCGCCAACGCGATGATTCTGCGTCCAGGTGCTGCGGTCGAGCGTGATGAAGTTGACATCTACGCCGAACTCGGACCACATGTCGGCGGCAGCTTGACCCATGCGATACGCATCGTTCTCGCTGGGGTCGGACTGGATGTCCAGCGTCCACAGCTCGCCATCGGGCGTCATCCAGCGACCGTCGCCGCCACGGCTCATGCCAGCTTTCATCAGCAGCTTCTCGGCGGCATCTGGATCGAACTTCCACCAGCCGGTGCCAAAGACTTCGCGCGGTTCGCCCGGCACGGTGTAGCCATAATCTTCTGCCCAAGCCGCGATCTGGTCGGGGACGGTCGGGTCGTAGGGGTTATACATCTCGCCGTCGCCCAGGTCGATCTGCAAGTTCATCAGCCATTCTTCCAGCGGACCGTGATACAGCTCATACAGCTTGGCGGTCGGCGGGATGTTGAACGGCGTTACCTTGGCGACGCCACCGATGTACTCCGACTGCAGTTCGACGATATTGATCGCCAAAGCCAGCGCCCAGCGGACATCCTTGTTGGCGACCATCGAGTCGCCTTCCAGGTTGAAGGACATGGCGCGGCTGCTGACTTCATTGGGATATGCCCAGGGGAAGTCGTTGTACCAGCTGCGGGCGGTCGGCGCGGTATCCAGCGTCGTCTCGAAGGATTCGATATCGACATCGAAGTAGACATCCAACTCGCCACGCGACATGGCGATGGCTTTCTTGATGTTCTCGTTGCCGTACCAGATGCCCAGCGCATAGGGAGGACCAACGCCGCCAGTGATGACGCCAGCCAGCGAGTTTTCTGGATCGGCGCGGCGCTCAAACAGCTGCCAATAGCCGTTTTCGTCCCAGTCGATGGGCAGGTAGTTGCCCAGCACGACCATATCTTCGGCATCCCAGACCCAGGAGCTGAGGTTTTCGCCCTCTGCCAGGCCGGCTTCGACCTCGGCAACGACATGGCTCGGCATCATATAAATGCCGTTCCAGCGCGATTCGAACAAAGTGTGGAAGCGCGGGTTGGAGCGCCCAATCGTGAATTTGACGCTGTATTCGCCCGTCTTTTCGACTTCCGCCTCGAAGTCGTTGAGCTGGACCTGCCAGCCGGACTGCGTGCCATCATACTTGTTCTTGAGCGCGTCAATGGTGTAGACGACATCGTCAGCGTTGAATTCTTCGCCGTCGCTCCACAGGACGCCTGGCCGCAAGTCGACCGACATTTCTGTGAAGTCGTCGTTATAGACGGGGTCGGCTGCCGCGAGCGCGTGGATGAACTCGCCGGTTTCTTGGTCGCGATTCCAGAATGTCTCGTGCATCAGCGCGTGGAAGAAGGCTGTGTGGATGCCGCTCTTCCAAATGTTCCAGTCGGCTTCGGTGGGCAATCTATAGATGCGGTCGAAGACCCAGAGATTTTCGCGTCCGCCCGGGACTTCCACCGGCAAACCCTGTGGTTCCTGGGCGACGCCAATGAGCGTTGGCAGCATGAGAAGCGCCAACAATAATAGGAATACGAACTTTCTGAACATAGGTAATCTCCTTGCCATGCGGATAGATTGTCAACGAGCGCCCATTCAGCGCCCGGTCTTGCCAAATCAACAGCCCATGCCTATCTTAGCGAATAGTCGACAATAGACAAAAAACAGCCGCGCAGAGAGAATGCCACTTTTGCCGCGCGTTGTAAAGATATTGGCGTAAATTGGTTTGTTCAATTTGTAGCGCGCGCCCCAAGCGAGTGTTAGACTGCCGCCCAGCCCAAGTGAGGAGCAGCCACATGCCACGACAGCCCAACATATTGCTTATCGCTATCGACTCGATCCGCGCCGACCACATGTCTTGTTATGGATACCACCGCCAGACCACGCCGCATATCGACCGCTTTGCTCAATCTGGTACGCTTTTTGAAAACACTTTCAGCCCGCACATCCCCACCACGCCCGCTTATGCCTCTTTGCTGACCGGGCTCGATTGCTTCGGCACGCAAGTCGTCGCGCTGCGCCACCAAGGCCCGCTGCGCGCGGAAGCGCCCACGGCCGCCGAGATCCTGCGCGAGCATGGCTACAACAGCACTTGCGTCGGTTTCACGGGCAATCCCAGCGCGCGCGGCTTCGACAACTACATCGACTATGCCGGCTGGGGAAGCTGGAAGCAGGGCAGAAGCCCCAAAGCCGAGAATCTCAATCAAGTCGCCATACCGGAGCTGGAACGGCTGTGCGCGGACGACAAACCCTGGTTCGTTATGCTGCGCCACATGGACCCGCACGCGCCCTACCTGCCGCCGGCCCCCTACGAGCGCATGTTTTATCACGGCGATGAAACCGACCCGGACAACCGCAGCATGGATCCCGTGCTGGCCTTCAAGCCATTCGCGACCTTTTTCAAATCGTGGATGCCGCCGGGCATCAGCGACAAAGACTATGTCATCGCCCAATATGACGGCGCGATCGCCTATATGGACGCTTGCATCCAGAGCATTTTCGAAGCGCTGGATTCGCTGGGCGTGGCCGACGACACCATCATCGCGCTGAATGGCGATCATGGCGAAACGCTCTACGACCACGAATGCTGGTTCGACCATCATGGCATCTATGACAATGTGCTGCATGTGCCGCTGATCATTCGCTATCCTGGCGCGGTGCCGGCCGGCCAGCGCGTCAGCGGCTATAACCAGCACAAAGACCTGCTGCCCACGCTGCTGGAACTGGCGGGGCTGGATACGGGGCGGGAATTCGACGGGGCGAGCCTGCTGCCGATGATGCGCGGCGAAGTCGCATCGCACGAAAGCGAATTCTTCATCAGCGAATGCACCTGGATGCGCAAACAAGGCTGGCGCACGCCGACCTGGAAGCTGATGATCGCGCTCGAGCCCGACTTTCATTTCAAGCCGGAAGTCGAATTGTACAACCTGGTGGAAGACCCCAACGAAGACAACAACCTGGCGGAAGCGCATCCCGATGTGGTCGCGGCGCTGCGTGGGCGGATGGATGCTTTCATCGCCCAGCGCGAAGCCGAAACCGGCTTGCCCAACCCCATGCTGCACCAGGGCGACTGGCACGGCAAGGCGGGCGTCGGCGCGTTCACTTCATCGCAGCAAGCCTACGACACGCTGTATATCGGCGACCTGGACGAGGCCATCCGCCTGCAAGCCGAATCACGAAAAGAGTAGGGGCGGAGCCACTGGGTCGCCCGCAACGATGGACAAGTGTAGGGGTGGAGCCATCGGGTCGCCCACTATATAGACAAGGAGATCCCTTCATGACATTGCGCGTAGCCATAATCGGCCTGGGCGGCATCGGCAACAACCACGGCCGCTGTTATACGCAGCATCCAGGCGCGGAAGTCGTCGCCGTCTGCGATATCATCCAGGAGCGCTCTGACAAAGCCGCCGAGGCCTTCGGCTGCCAGGGCTTCTACTCGGTCGAGGCGCTGCTGGCCAGCGGACTCGATTTTGATGCAGCCAGCGTCACCACGGCCGGCATCGAAAATGGCGGCGACCACTATCAGCCGACCATGCAGTTGCTGCGGGCTGGCTATCCCGTCCTGGGCGAAAAGCCGATTTCCAACAGCTTGTCCGAAGCCGAAGAAATGGTGGCGCTGGCCAAGGAGCAAAACCTGCGCTATGGCATCAACCTCAACCACCGCTTCACGCCCGCGGCCGAACTGGCAAAAGAATGGGTCGATGCCGGGCGGCTGGGCGAGATCAACATGATTGACATGACCATGTGGATCAACAACCCCAACGAGACTTCCCCGCATTTTCACATGCGCGCGCTGCACCCGCATTCGCTGGATGTCATGCGTTATTTCGCTGGCGCAGAAGTCGTCAAAGTACAGGCATTCTTCAAAAAAGGCGCTGGTCGGACGATCTGGTCGAACGCGCAAGTCAATTTGCTCTATGACAACGGCATCATCGGGCATCTGCGCGGCAGCTACGATGGCAACTTCGGCGCGACCAGCCTGGGCGGCGGTAGCTATGGCTTGGAGACGCTGGATGTCTTCGGCTCGGACGGGCGCATCTTCTTGCGAGACGCCTGCGAAGAACTCACCTTTTATCCTCGTTTCACGGGCTCGTTGGAAAGGCACGAAAATTATGGCGGCATGAGCCACTTCGGCGAGACCTTCTATAGCCGCATTTCGCGCTGGGTCGAGCAGAACCTGGCAGGCGCTGCGCCAGAAGATATCGATGCCTCGGGCGCGGATGCCCTGCGCGTGCAACAGGTGATCGAAGGCGCGATCGAATCGTGGCGGACGGGCGAGGTTATCAGCCTGTGATCACAATCATAGGGCGCGGGCACAGCGGCACGCGGGCCATTTCGCACACGCTGTATGCCTCGGGCGTCTATATGGGGCAGGCGCTGAATCCGAGTGGCGACCTGGTGCCACCGCATGACATGTACGATGCCTGCCGTATTTTCGCGCGCTATGTCGACTGGCAGGGCGGGCTGCAATGGGATTTCAGCCGCGTGCACGACGCCGAGATTCCACAGCGCTTTCTGAACCAGCTGGAACGCTACTTGCAAACGGTGCTGCGGCATGGCGGGGCAAAAAAAGGCTGGAAAATCCCCGAAACCACGCTGATTTATCCCTGGCTGACACGGCTTTATCCCGATATGCACTACATCTTCTGGATTCGCAACCCGCGCGACTGCATCATCGGCTCGCACAAAACCGACGACCTGCGCGACTTTGGCATTCAATATCCCGTGCCACCCGAAAAT
>DAOUJB010000206.1:0-3627 GCA_034423155.1 Anaerolineae bacterium
GGCGTAAAGCTGAACTCGGCTGTGTTCAGCGCCATGACATTGGTGATCTCGTAGAGCGTGATCGTCTGGGTGTAGTCGAGGTAGAAATCCCACCATTGCTGCCACAGATCGAGGCGCGCTTCATTGTCGACTGTGCGCAGGATTTCCTGGGCGACCGCGTCCCACTCGTCGATGCAGACATTGTAATTCGCCTGCACCCAGCCGCACTGATAAAAGAGCGGCAGCAGCGAAGGACCGCAGCCCAGCGTCACCAGCATCAGGTCGCGGTTGTTGCCACCGCGCGAGATCTGTGTGCCATAAGCTGACGAGTCCAGGATGCTCAGCTCGACATTGAAGCCGACTTCCGTGAGCATGGCCGCGGCGATCTCGGCGACTTCTTTCTCGCCACCCATTTGGAAGGTCGGCGCATCTAGGTAGATGGTCGGCCCTTCGCCCTCGCCATAGCCGGCGGCAGCCAGGTGTTCGCGCGCCGCATCGGGGTTATACCATTCGGCGATGGCATCCGCATCGGCATATTGATCGGCGAATCCTTCTGGATAATAGGAGCAGACGCGCACCAGGCGTGGGCTGGCCGCGCCTTGCACCTCGGCCAGCAAGTGGCGGTCGAGCGCATGCGTGATGGCTTTGCGCACATTGCTATCCAGCGTGGCCGGCTCGAAGTCGGGGTAGGTCTCGGCGACAGCGCCGGTCTCGGTTTCCACACGCGCATACAAGTGGTGCATGCGGTTGGCTGTTTCCATGAGCAGCGAGATGCCTTCGGTGGCTTCCAGGTTGGGGCGGTCGGGCACGGGCACAGCCGGGATCATATCGACTTGACCGGCCAGCAGCGCGGCGACCTGCGCCGAAGGTTCGGGGATGACCTGGTAGATGACGCGGTCGACTTCGGGGCGTCCACTGTGATAGTCGTCCCAAGCCTCAAAGACATAGCGGTCGCTTTCAGAGAATTCCGTCAGCATGTAGGGACCGCTGCCGACCGGGTTGCGGGTGAATTCTTCTTGGCCCACTTCGTTGAAGTAATCGGGCGGCAGAATCTCGCAGCCGTTGTAGCTGACATCGTATTCAAAGTAGGGGTAGGGTTCTTCTGTGGTGATATCGAGCGTCACCTCGTCAACGACGATGGTGTCTTTGACGAATTCCCATTGCTTGTAAAGCGGGATATCGCCGATGGGTTCGCGGACGCGGTCGATATTCCATTTGACGGCTTCGGCATCCAGCGCCTCGCCATTGTGGAAGGTCGCGCCCGGACGCAGGTGGAAGCGCCAAGTGGTGTCGTCGACATTCTCCCAGCTTTGGGCGGCTTGAGGCACATAGCCATCGCCATCGGCCGCGCGCCAGATGAGGCAGTCATAAAGCAGGTTGGTCAGCCAATGCGTTGAGCCGTACCAGTGCGAATGCGCGTCCATGTTGCGGATGGGACCGCCATGGGCGAAGACGAATTCGGTCATGTCGTCCTGCGCGGTCGCCGGCGCAAATGCCAGCGCGCCCATCAGCACCGCCAAGCCCACCAATACAAAAATCCTTGCTGTTTTCACGGTAGTCTCCTTGTGTGATTCATTTATTCGCTCGCGGTTGAAGTCCTTCTCGTTTCGTACTGGCAATAAACGCCTCCTGGATAGTTTCTGCGCAACTTATTCTTGACACGGGTTTATTGCTTGTTGGCATAATGCGCCAGCTTGTCTTCGTCGATTATTATGCCCAAGCCCGCTCGTGTCGGCGGCTTCAAGATGTTGCCTTCGGGTTCATAGGCCTCGGCCAGGATGCTGTCCGTCATGTCCGAGAAGCCGGCGGGCCAGGTGGCGACAGGCGTTGCAGCGGCAAAATGCGCGGCGGCCGCGGCCATGATATCAAAGTAGGGCGCGACAGAAATCTCCAGGCCAGCCGCCTCGGCAACAGCCGCCATGCGCGCCGCAGGCAACAATCCGCCATAGCGATGAAGCTTGAAGTGCAGCACCTGCGCCGCCCCTCCCCGCGCAATCTCGTAGACGCTGCGCGCATCCGCCGTCAATTCGTCCGCCTGCATAGGCGTCTCCACCCGACTTGCCAAAGCCGCCATCTCGTCCAGATAGCGTACCGGCTGCTCAAAGAGCGCCACGCCACCCATGCGCTCTATCTGTGTGCAGGCTTGCACAGCCGCGCCGAGAGTATAGCCCGTATTGCCGTCCAACTGAAACACAATGTCCGCAGCGACCAACTCTCGCAGGCGACTATACCACAGCAGGTCTTCCGCCACGCCAAAGCCGATCTTGGTTTTGAACCAGCGCCACCCATCCGCCGCCAGTTCGTCGATGCGCGCCGCCATGGCCGCCGGCTCTTCGCGCTCGACAAAAGCATGCAAAACCGCGCCGCGATTGACCCGCCCGCCGAGCAATTGGCAGACCGGCACAGCCAGCGCCAGCCCCTTGATATCCCACAAAGCAAAGTCCAGCGCCGTGACCGCATTTTTTGCATCGCGCAGCGCCTCATTCATCCGCTGGTGCAGCCGCTCGATGTTGAACGGGTCTTCGCCGATGAGCGCGGGCGTCAGGTAGCGGTCGATCTGCAGCTTGATTGCCTCGGCGCTATCGCCGCCCCAGGGCGCTGGCGCGACTGTCTGCCCCCAGCCGATGACGCCAGCGTCCGTCTGCATTTTGACGACGACCGTGCGCGTATCTGGCGAAATGCCATACGCGGTCTTCAATGCCCGGCGGCGCGGGATGCTGACGATGCTGGCGGTTACAGCGGCGATCTTCATGAAACCTGCGCCAGCGCTGCCTGTGGCACGGTCAAATGCGCCAGCGCCCCAATATCGCCCAGCTGTTCGAGCCGGGCACAGCCAGCCAATATCGCGCCGATCTGCTCTTCGGGCAACATGTCCCCGACCAGGTAGCGGAATTTCGCTTCAAACTCGGCATCGCTGAGCATATTTTCCGGCTCGCCTTTGGCATACTCGACACGCCCGCTCAACTGCGCACCATCCTGCGTGTGGATGCGCACTTCGCAGCCATTCTTGATCGGGTGCTCGGCTTGAATGGCTTCGTCCAAGCCCACTTTGACCAGCTTGCGCAGTCGCAGCGCGGAAGGGTCATCGTAGGCGTCGATATCTTCGCGGAACCAAGTGCCGCGCGTCAGCACAATAGAAGCGGTAACTGGCAGGCTGAAGCCGGCTTGCCCGACCGTCTCCGGTGTGTAATTGACGCGGAATTCCGGCGTGATAGCTTCCAGGTAGGTATCGACTTCGATGGCGGCGATAGCGTCCAGGTCGACTGCGTGCGCGGACATCAGCGCCTGGGTGGCATCGACGCAGGAATGCACATGTCGGCAGCCGGCATGGGGTTTGAAGCCGGTGTTGGCCAGCGCCTCGTGCTTGAGCGCGTCCAGGCAAGCCGGGTCATAGCCCGGGCCAAAAGCGTGGAAGTAGCCATACGGACCATCCAGCGCGCCGGGTGGTCCGCGGAAGCCGAACTCGGCCATAATCGCGGCGTTGATACCGTTGCGCGCGCCATAACCCGCCAGCAGGTCTTTGGTGTCGCAGGCACCGGCATCCCAGACATACTGCTCGGTGCCGCAAGCCATGTCCATCGCCAGCGCCAGGGCGTGGCCGATCTTGTCCTGCGGCAGGTTCATGGCTTTGGCGGCGGTGATGGCGGC
>DAOUJB010000207.1:0-23463 GCA_034423155.1 Anaerolineae bacterium
TGCGCCGCGTCAAGCTCGCCATTGAGCAGCAGCGACATATCAAAGGGCTGCTGAATGACGGTGACATCATCGGCATTGTCCGGGTCGATATCGACAGCGCGCATGGCGGCGAAAAGCTCGTGCTCGTTGCCAAAGCCCCAGGTGCCGATGCGCATGCCAGCAAAATCATCAACCGATTCGATGCCCGTATCGACAAAGGACACTTCGAGCGTGCCGCTGCGTTGGAAGACCTGGGCGATATTCACCAGGTTGACGCCTTGTTCGTTGGATTCCAGCACTTTCGGCACCCAGGCGAGGCCAAATTCTGCGCCGCCAGAAGCCACGACTTGCTGTGGCACGATCTCCACCGCGCCTTCCAATATCGTTACATCCAGACCTTCATCGTTGTAAAAGCCCAGATCAACCGCCGCGAAATAACCGGCGAACTGCGACTGCGCCACCCACTGCAGCTGCAGCTTGACGGGCGTCAGGTGTTCATCGGCGCTGCTGATGCCTGCGCCAAGCAACAATGCCATTACCAATAGAAACGCCAGTGTCTTACGCATGAGAATCCTCCAGTTGCTAATTGCATGTCAAAATCGTCCACCCTAAGTATAACAAAGATGCGCGCAGAGACAAAAATTGTCCACAGCAAGCGCGAAAGGATTGTGCAAGAGCGGCAGAAAGCGGCTTTGCATGCGCTGTGCCAGACTATGCGGCGGCGAAGTTATGGAGTGCGGATTTGTGGACGGACGGCAGTTGTATACGCGCTGAATCAACATTTGAACCCCTGTCAGGAGCACCCGACATGACACAGTTGCGCGGCATCTTCAATATCCTGGCCACGCCTTTCGAAAGCGACTACGCGGTCGATTATGTGAGTCTGCGGCGGCTGGCACGCTTTCAGTTGGAGCTGGGCGCGCAGGGTTTGACCATTTTGGGCGTGATGGGCGAGGCAGCCAAGCTCAGCGTGGACGAACGGCGCGCGGTGATGGACTGCGTCATCGAGGCTGTGGCGGGCGCAGTGCCCATCGTGGTCGGCACGAGCCATGCCGAGCTGGCAACTTGCATCGCGCTGAGCCAGGCCGCCTTTGCCGCGGGCGCAGATGGCGTCATGATCGCGCCGCCGCCGCTGGAAGACAAATCCGACCCGGCCATCCTGGCATTGTATGAGCGCATCGCCGAGCGGGTGGATGGCGAGATCGTCGTGCAAGATTTCCCGCCCGTGAACGATGTGATCATGTCGCCCGCTGTGCTCGCGCAGATCGCCCGGCGCATCCCCAAAGCCCGCACCCTCAAGCTGGAAGACCCGCCGCTCATGCAGAAGATCGCTGCCATCCGCGAACAAACCGATCTCTTCGCCATATTCGGCGGCCTGGGCGGCATGTTTTTGCTGGAAGAACTGAATCGGGGCGCGGCCGGCACCATGACGGGTTTCGCGTTCACCGAGATTCTGGTGGCAGTGTATGAGGCCTTCATGGCGGGCGAGCGCGAGAAAGGCGAGTCGATCTTTGACAAGTATGCGCCGCTGATCCGCTATGAGAATCAGCCGGGCATCAACCTGACGATCCGCAAGGCATTTTTGCAGCGACGCGGGGCGATTGCGCAGGCGACGCCGCGTCCGCCCTTTGCCGCCATCGACGCCGGCACGCAAGCCGAGATCGACTGGCTGCTGCGGCGCGTCGGCATTGAAGACCCCGCGCAGAAGGTCGTGTAGGGGCGAAGCGGTGACTCGCCCAAAATTCGCAGTGGTAGACTTACTTCCGCATGAGTTCGGATAGTGAAGGGCAGGATAATGCCGCTGCCTCCACCGCTACCCCCATATTACAACGAGCCACAACGGCGGCGAGCCGGTCGGCGTAGTTTCGCTCCGTGCTTCGTGGTGTTCTTCATCGTCTCCGCCGTCTTAGCAGTCTCTGTGCTGCTCGTCCTCGTAATTGAATGCGAAGTTTCGAGCTGGTGTTAGCGATCCTATCGCCGCAGGCATTTCAAGCTTCCCCCTGACCTGTCGGGGTCCGAAAAGGGCCTATACAGCCAGCCCTCTGTGCTTCGGTTCTTTTCGCTATAATCGCCCAAACACAAGCGAACAAAGGAAATCCTATTATGGACTTGGGACTGCAAAACAAGATCGCCCTGGTGGCGGCATCCAGCAAGGGATTGGGTTATGGCGTGGCGCGGGCGCTGGCAGCCGAGGGCGCGCGCGTCTCACTATGCAGTCGCACGCTGGCTGATGTGCAAGCCGCCGCGAGCCGACTGGCTGCCGAAACAGGCGCAGACACATTGGCCAGCGAATGCGATGTGCGCGACCCAGCCCACATCCAGGCTTGGGTGGATACGACCGTCGCCGCCTGGGGCGCGATCGATTGTCTGCTGGTGAATGCCGGTGGACCGCCCGCCAAGACCGTGGCAGAAATGTCCGATGCCGATTGGCAAGCCGCCTTTGAGCTGACCCTGCTCAGCAGCATCCGCATGATTGCCGCTGTTATCCCGTATATGAGCGCTGGCGGCTCGATTCTGACCGTGACATCGGGCAGCGTGCGCGAGCCCATCCCGCGATTGGCGCTGTCGACTGTCATGCGCGCGGGCGTGGCTGGCTTGGTCAAGACGCTGGCCGACGAGCTGGCTGCCGATGGCATTCGTGTAAACAACCTGGTGCCAGGCCGCATCGACACCGACCGCGTCGCCCAGTTGGATGCCAATACCTCCGCCAAGCTGGGCATCAGCATCGAAGAAGTGCAGAAACGCAGCCTGGCTGGCATTCCGCTGGGACGCTATGGCACCATCGACGACTTTGGGCGCGCGGGCGCTTTCTTGCTTTCGCCAGCTGCCAGCTATATCACCGGCGCAACCCTGCGCGTCGATGGCGGCGCGGCGCGGTCTATCTAGGCTAATAGAGGACGAGCCATGACCGCTACAAATGCGCTTGCCGAGCACATCGCCGAATACAACGACCTGCTCAATGCCATGAACATCCTGCGCTGGGATATGCGCACGAAGATGCCGCCCGGCGGCGCAAACACGCGCGGCATGCAGCTGGCCACGCTGACCCGGCACGCCAAACGGCATTTCGTCAGCGATGAGACAGCCAAATTGCTCGATGCTGCCGAAAGTGAATCCGCCCGCAGCGACGCCGACGCCTATGCCGCCCGAGCCATCGCCCAAACGCGAGCCGCCTTCGAATTGCAGAAGCGCATCCCCGCCGCGCTGGTGGGAAAACTGGCGGAATTGGGACCCGCCTCAGAAGCAGCCTGGGCGCGCGCCAAAGATGCCAGCGACTTCGCGACCTTCCAGCCCTACCTCGAGCAGATGCTTGCGCTCAACATCCAACTGGCCGATGCCATCGGCTACAGCGACCAGCCATTTGACGCCCTGGTCCAGCAATTCGAGCCCGGCATGACGGCGGCCCGGCTGCAAGCGCTCTTCGGCGAATTGCGCGCTGGATTGCTGCCACTGCTGGCGCGCATCACAGCCAAGGCCGAACCCTTGCCGCGCGATCTGTGGTCGCAGGAATATGCGCTCGGCGCGCAGCAGCAGCTCTGCCGCGAATTCGCCGCGTTGATCGGCTTTGATTTTGCCCGCGGCCGCCTCGACAGCGCCCCCCATCCATTTGAGGTGTCGTTCACGCGCGAAGATGTGCGCATCACCACGCGCTACGATTTGCATTATCTGCCAATGTCGCTGTTTGCCGCGCTGCACGAAGCCGGGCACGGACTCTACGAACAGAATGTCTCGCCGCGGCTGACT
Source organism: Anaerolineae bacterium (assembly GCA_034423155.1). Taxonomy (GTDB): domain Bacteria; phylum Chloroflexota; class Anaerolineae; order Aggregatilineales; family Phototrophicaceae; genus UBA6055. The sequence goes on from DAOUJB010000207.1 coordinate 3,724, forward strand.
CGCAGCGCCTTGACCACCGACTTCATCGGGCAGTATGCGGTGGGCGGGACGAGTTATGGCGCGCATGAATTCTCGTCGCGGCTGTGGGAAAACCAGATCGGCCGCTCGCGCGAATTCTGGGCGTTGCACTTCGCGCGTTTGCAGCGGGCTTTCCCGGCGCAGCTCGCGGGAGTTGATGCCGCGCTCTTTCATCGGGCGGTCAACCGCGTCCGCCCCAGCCTCATCCGCGTCGAAGCCGACGAAGTGACCTACAACCTGCACATCATGCTACGGGCAGAGATCGAAATGGCGCTGCTGGACAAGTCGCTTGCCGTGGCCGACCTGCCCGAAGCCTGGAATGCCAAGATGCAGGACTACCTGGGCTTGACGCCGCCCGATGCTGCTCGCGGCGCGCTGCAAGATGTGCATTGGTCGGCGGGCACTTTCGCCAACTTCCCCTGCTACACGATCGGCAACCTGATGGCGGCGCAGGTCTTTGCGGCCGCGCATATCGCCATGCCCGACCTGCCGGATAGCCTGGCTAGCGGAGAATATGGCAGCCTGCTGGACTGGCTGACGCGCGAAATCTATCAGCACGGACGCGCCTATAGCAGCGATGAATTGTTGACGCGCATCGGTGGCGAATCGCTGAGCACAGCGCCTCTGCTGCGCTACTTGGAATCGAAGTACAGCGCGCTGTATGGCTTGAATTGACGACAGACACTGGTAACGAAGGACACGAACTCATGACCGCTCGCTTGCCCTACCAAGACCCCGCCCGCCCGATCGACGAACGGGTGGAAGACTTGCTGGCGCGCATGACGCTGGAAGAAAAAGCCGGCTTGATGTTCCAGACCATGCTGATGATCCCGCCCGATGGCCGCTTCGACCCCGATAGTGGCGGTCCTTTCGGCTTCGCCACGCCGCGCCAGCTGCTGGACAAGGAGCTGGTGCATTTCAACCTGGTTGGTTCGGCGCCGCCTGTCGAGACGGCTGAGTGGCTGAACCAGCTGCAGGGGCTGGCGGCAGAATCGCGCCTGGGCATCCCCATCACCATGTCCAGCGACCCGCGCCACACCCTCAACGAGCAGATGGGCGCCATGATAAGCACGCCCGGATTTTCACAATGGCCCGAGACGACCGGCTTGGCAGCCATCGGCGACCCAGAGCTGGTGCAAGAATTCGCCGATATCGCCCGCCAAGAATATCTCGCCGTCGGCTTGCGCGCCGCCCTGCACCCGATGGTCGACCTCGCCACCGAGCCGCGCTGGGGGCGCATCAACGGCACTTTCGGCGAAGACTCGCTGCTGACAGCCCGCCTGACCGCCGCCTATATCCGCGGCTTCCAGGGCGACGAGCTGGGACCACAGAGCATCGCCTGCACAACCAAGCACTTTCCCGGTGGCGGAGCGCAGAAAGACGGCAGCGACCCGCACTTTGCCTATGGCGCAGAGCAAGCCTATCCAGGTGACAACTTCGACTATCACCTACCGCCCTTCGCCGCGGCCATCGAGGCCGGCACAGCCATGATGATGCCCTACTATGCCAAGCCCATGGGCACAGAATACGAAGAAGTGGGCTTCGCTTTCAACAAGGGCATCATCAGTGATTTGCTGCGCGAACAGATGGGCTTTGATGGCGTCGTCTGCACCGACTGGGGCGTGCTCACCGATGACACCATCATGGGCACTCCCTTCCCGGCGCGGGCTTGGGGGGTCGAGCATCTGAGCGTGCCCGAGCGCATCGTCAAGGCGCTGGCAGCCGGCGTCGACCAGTTCGGCGGCGAATCCTGCCCCGAGCTGATCGTGGAGCTGGTGCGCGATGGGCGAGTGAGCGAGGCGCGCATAGACGAAAGCGCCCGGCGACTGCTGCGAGACAAGTTCCGCCTCGGCTTGTTCGAAAAGTGCACGGTCAATGCCGCTGCCGCAGCCGAAACCGCGGGCACCCCAGCTTTTCGAGCCGCCGGCGAAAGCGCCCAACGCCGCTCTATGGTGCTGCTGAAGAATGACGACTGCCTGCCCCTGCGCGGCCGCCCCAAGCTCTACATAGAGAATGTGGATGCCGCCCTGGCCGCCGAATATGGCGATGTGGTCGATACGCCCGAAGCCGCCGACTTCGCCATTTTGCGATTGCAGACGCCTTTTCAGCCGCGCAGCGACTTCTTCCTCGAGCAGATGTTTCATCAGGGCGACCTCGACTTCAAAGAACCCGAGCTGAGCCGGCTGCTGGATATCATGGCGCGGGTGCCGACCATCGTCGACATCTACCTGGAACGGGCCGCGGTCATCCCAGAGATCGCCGAGGCGGCAGCAGGGCTAGTGGCCAATTTCTCGGTCAGCGACGCCGCCGCGCTGGATGTCATCTTCGGGCGGGCACGGCCCGAGGGCAAACTGCCATTCGAGCTGCCACGCTCAATGGATGCCGTGCTGGCGCAGCGCAGTGACATGCCCCGCGATTCGCAAGATCCGCTCTTTGCGCATGGACACGGGCTGTCCTACTGAGGATATGTTTGTAGGGGCGAGGCGATGACTCGCCCAATTTGCCACAGAGGCACAGAAGTGAGTCCAAATAAAGTAATGCAACAAAATGAAGGAACATCGTAGGGGCGATACTTGAATCGCCCACATGATAAACGGAGGCTTTTTGGGCGAGACAAGCCTCGCCCCTACAAGGAACTCCTTGAAAGGGGTCATCATGATACGCCACATAGCAACCATTATCGTTGTCATCGTCATCGCCGCGCTGGCGATTCCCGCGTTGGCAAACGACACGCTAGAGCTGCGCTTCCTCTGCTATCAAGACGGCAACGAGTGCGAAGTCTACGCGGACATGCTGGCGCGCTTCACAGACGAAAGCGGCATCGCGGTCGCAGTCGAAATCGCGCCTGAATCCGAGATCGTCGCGGCGCTTGCCGATGGATTGCCCGCCGATATCGTGCGCCTCTCGGACATGGCGGCGCTGCATGACGCGGTGGAAAGCGGCGTGGCTGGGTTGCACGGCCTGCCCGACTCGCTGGCGGTGGTCGCGCCCTTCGTCAACTTGTCGCTGTTTGCAGAGGCGGGCGTGGAACTGCCCGGCAATGGCGAAACGGCAGCCAGCTGGGACGAGTGGCTGGATGCGCTGAAGCTGGTCGTGGAGCGCAGCGATGCCCAATATGCGCTGGCGGTGGACAACAAAGACCATCGGCTGGTTGGGCCTGCCATGAGCCTGGGTGCGCAGTATTTCGACACCGACAACAGCTTGACGCTGCCTGACGACTCCGGCTTGAGAGTCTTCCTGTCCATCCTGAGCGGGCTGCTGGACACGGGCTTGACGCCGCATGACACGTTGCTGGGCACGGGCAAATCGCAGGATTATTTCACGCGCGGCGAGACGGTCATGTACATCTGCGGCAGCTGGAAAGTGGAGGAAGTGGCGCAGCAGGTCGGCGAGGATTTCGACTGGGCGGTCTTGCCCAATCCGTCTGGCGCGGGCGGCAGCACCGGCGTTGCGCAAGCGACATCTCTCGTCGCTCAGGCTGGCGCGCCAAACAGCCCGGCCATCGACGAGCTCATAGACTGGCTATTCCAGCCAATGCGCATGCGGGAATTCGCCCGGCGGACCTTGCTTGTGCCGGCAATGGAGTATCCTGCGGACGACACGCTTGCTTATGACACGGATGATCCGGTCGTGGCGGCGGCGCTGAATGCTTTCGCCCGCGAAGCGCTGAATTTGCAGGATCAAGCTGGCGCGCTGCATATGCATCCGCGGGCGGGTGTGTATTATGCGGCGTCCAACGAATACCTGCGCGCCTACTTCGCCGGCGATGTGGATATGGACGAGGCGCTGGCGGGCATCAAAGCGGCGCTGGCGGACGCGCACACTGCCTCCCCCCGCCCTGAAGAGGAATAAAGGAAAACGCCATGGCAAACCAGGACATGCGCATCGGCTTCGTGCCCATCGCCAGGCCGACATTTGACCTCGGCTTGGCTCGCGATTTGACGGCGCAGGTGGCTGAGGCGCTGGCGGGTTACACGCTGCTGGGTTCGACCGAGCTGGTCATGGACGGGGCGGCTGTGCAATTGCGCATATCCGAGCTGGTAGACTCGCGGCCCGACATGCTGCTGCTGCTGCAAGCGAGCTTCGCCGACAGCACGATGGCGCTGGAACTGGCGCGCGCGATCGATGTGCCGCTGCTGCTGTGGGCGCTGCCCGAGGCGCAGGTGGGCGGGCGACTGCGCATCAATTCCTTCTGTGGCGTCAACCTGGCGGCGCATGGCTTGCGGCGGGCGGGCATCCCTTTCGAGACGATCTACGCCGAGCCGGGTGACCCCGCGGCGCATGAAAAGCTGGGCGATTTCGCGCGGGCGGCCATGGTCAAGCGACGTTTGCAGGGCGCGCGCATCGGTCGGCTGGGCGAAAATCCCGCTGGCTTCGATACTTGTCTGGTCGACCGGGCGGGATTGCGCTCGCGGCTGGGCGTGCATGTGCCGCAATATGCCTTGTCGCCGTTTTTTCAGCGGGCGCGGGGGGGCGATTCTTCGCAAATTGACGCGCTGGCGGGGGATTTGCGCGGACGGCTGGCGGATTTTGACGCGCATGACCAGGACGAAACGCGCGGCACGTTGGGCGCATACCTGGCGCTGGACGAGCTGGCCAAAGACGAAAAGCTGGACGGGGTAGCGGTGCGCTGCTGGCCCGAATTCTTCACCGACTTGGGCTGCTCGGCTTGCGGCGCGATGTCCCTGCTCAGCGATGCCATGACGCCGGCAAGCTGCGAAGCCGATGTCAATGGCACGATCACGCAGTTGGTTCTGCAGTGGCTGGCTGGCGCGCCGGCTTTTGGCAGCGACATCGTGGCATTCGACCTGGAAGCGGATGCGGCGACGCTCTGGCACTGCGGTTTGGCGCCGCTTTCCATGGCGGACGAGACGGTGCAGCCCAGCGCGACCATCCATTCCAACCGCGCCAAGCCCCTGCTGATGCAATTCCCGCTCAAGCCAGGCCGAGTGACCATCGCGCGATTGAGTGAAGCCAGCGGCGACTTCCGGCTGGTTGTCGGGACGGGCGAGATGCTGCGAGCGCCCATGGCCTTCGGCGGGACGAGCGGGCGGATTCGCTTCGACAGCGGGGCAGCTGCGGTGATGGACACGCTGCTGGGCGAAGGGCTGGAGCACCATGTGTCGCTGGTCTATGGCGAACACGCGCATGCGCTGGAGATGCTGGCGCGCATGTTGGGCATGGCTGTGCTGCGGCTGTGATGGCGGGAATGCTGCATCTGCGCGGGCTGCTGCGCAACATCAACTATGGTCCGCTGTTTCGCTTGCGCCTATGGAATATTGTACTCTTCCGGGTCTTTGCGCAGTCGGTCGTATTCTTCATCTATGATGGCTCGCTCAATGGCGTCTTCAACAAGGTCAGCGATGGCAGCGGGCGGCAGCAGCCTCTTCATTAGTTCTTGCGCCATCATGTTGCCCATGACATTTCCAGCGACAGGGATTGACATGCCCAAGAAGTCTGGCGATTCTACCCCGTCGATGCGCTCGCTTTGCACGCAACGCAATTTGTCGATTAGGCTGTCTTCGCGATCATTCCAGTCGTCCAGCACTTTCTCGACTACATAATAGGCAATCTGTTCAGCCAAAAAGTATTCTAGGCGCTCGACGCCCTTCTTGTTCCATAGCAATTGTTTCTGTCTTGATTGGGGCATGTAGCCCTCCTGTAGCAACTCGTTATCAAATCGCGAGAGAAACGATTGCTCTGGCCTACCATGCGGCCGCGCGATTGCAAGCGGCAGTTTGAAAGGAAGCCGCCACAGGCTACACTAGATGATATTGACAGCAGCCGCGCCACTGATGATGATTTGTTTGTAGTGGCTGCGGATAATTTGCCGCGCTTGAAATGCGGCTTGACGGAAGAGCTTGAAAGATGATTCCGAACACGCAGGTTGTGCAATCTGATATCAATCAGTTTCTGGCCTCTGATGAATTTGCTGATTGCGAGCTTGACCTGACCTTCCTCGACCCGCCCTTCAACCAGGCGAAGCACTATGCAGCGCACGATGACGACATGCCGGAAGCAGAATACTGGGATTGGATGAAGCATGTCTGCGAGGCGGTCTATCGCCAGACATCGGATGGTGGCGCGGTTTACTTCATGCAGCGCGAGAAAAACAGCGAGCAAGTTCTGCGCTGCCTGCGCGAGGCCGGCTGGACGCTGCAAAACCTCATCATCTGGAAGAAGCTCACCTCTGCCGTGCCCATGTCGCGGCGCTTTGGCAAGCACTATCAGGTCATCGCTTATGCCAGCAAAGGGCTGCGTGCGCGCGTTTTCAATCGCTTGCGCATCGACCCGCCCCTGCCAGCCAACTACCGCCAGAAACGCGAAAATGGCGTGTACGCCACCGACATCTGGGACGACATCCGCGAGCTGACTTCGGGTTACTTCGCTGGCGATGAAGCCTTGCGCGATATGGACGGCGCGCGCTTTCATAAACAGCAGTCGCCAATCGCCCTGTTGCTGCGCATCGTGCTGAGTTCGTCAATGCCCGGCGACCTTGTGTTCGACCCCTTTGCTGGCACAGGCACAACGCTGGTCGTGGCGCAACAGTTGGGTAGGCGCGGGCTGGGCGTGGAGATCGACCCTGAAAATGCCGACTGCATCCGCGAGCGCCTGCACAAAATCCGCCCGTCCGACGATGTGTCGCGCTTCCGCGATGATTATCGGTATACGGAGGATCTTGACGAAATCTGGTGTGGAGACAATGTGGATGAGCCCGAAAATGTACTCCATCTACCACTTTTTCGCGCACCTGTACCGTAATCGTAGGCGGCTGGCAGAAGAACGCAAGCTGGCCGACTTTCCATTTGACCGCGAACTGCTGTCTTATGAAGGCCGCGGCCGCTTCCCCGACCTGGCTATCTGCGTGAATCCCGGTGGCGACCCGCCCGGCGGCGAATTGGTCGAGCTGAAGGACAGTCGCTCGTATTCTGTGTCCTCGTTCAATTCCACCATTCCCAGCGGCCAGAAAGCCATCGCCGACATCACTGGCGGCAAGAGCAATGTGGTGCGCGAAGGGATGCTGGCACGCGGCGACGACATATATTCCGTACCAATGCGCGATGTCTATTATCTGGTTCGCGGCCACAAGGGCGACAACATCAAAATCTGCCTGGTGCATGGCAGCTTTTTCGAGACAGTCCCGTTTGAATACCTGATCCAGGAGTCATTCAGCCAGGCGCTGGAAGAGCGTTTGCAGCAGGAGGGCGAGACAATCAGTGAAGAGCTGCGCGAGTTGATCACGCGGCTGTTTTCGCGGCAGGACACTTTCAGCAAGGTGCGCCATGTAAAGAAGGCTTCGGTGCGTCTGCGTTTTCGCGTCATGACCGAAGTCAACCGACAAGGCAACATCCTGAGCGCCAGGACTTATCCCGCGATCAAGAACAATACCATCAACCTGGTCGTTCCCGCTGACTCGAAGTGTCAGTACGAGCAGCAGTTGCGCTATATCCGCATGGCGATTTCCAATGCGGAATGGGATGCAGGCACAACTTTCACCATCAAACACCTCTTCAACGGCGACTTCTTCGTCCTGAGTTTTTCCTTGTAAGCCCCGCGCCCGCAATGCACAATGCAGTACCCACACCCGTAACCACAGAAAGGCACAACATGAAAACAGTTTTCGTCGTCTATCGAGATGACAATGTCGGCACCGCCGTGCTGCAGCCAATCAGCGCCGGCGACAGCGTGGCCAGCAACGGCGAGCGCAGCGACATCCAGCTAACCGCCCGCGCCGATATCGCTTATGGGCACAAGATCGCCCTGCTGGATATCGCGGCTGGCGCAACTGTGCTGAAGTACGGCTTGTCCATCGGCAGCGCCACCAGAGACATCCGCGCTGGCGACCATGTCCACACCCACAATGTCGAAAGCAATCGCGGCCGCGGCGACCTCGCCGAAGGCTAAAAGGAGAACAATATGCAGCAATTTATGGGCTATCAACGCGCCAATGGCGATGTCGGCGCGCGCAACCACCTGTTAATTTTGTCCGGCACGGTCTATGCCAATGGCGTGGTCGAGCGAGTCGCCGATACCATTCATGGCGCAGTGCCCGTCACGCACGCCAACGGCCGCTGCCAGGTCGCGCCAGACCTGCGGGTTACGCGGCGATTCCTAGCCGGCACGGCGATGAATCCCAATGTCGGCGCGGTCGTCATCATCGACCACTTCAAAGAAGAAGGCATGACTGCCGAAGACCTGGCGGATGATATCGCGCCCACCGGCAAGCCAATCGCCACCGTCAACATCCGCGCCGATGGCGGCTATATCAACGCGCTGGCAAAAGCCACCCGCTATGCCCAGGACTTCGCGCGGCAGATCAGCTTGCAACAGCGTGAACCCGCGCCCATGAGCAAAATCCTCTTCGGCACGGAATGCGGCACATCCGATACCACTTCGGGCTTGGCGTCAAACCCTGCTAACGGACTGGCTGGCGAGCTGCTCATCGCGCAGGGCGGACGCATGCTGATGGCGGAATGCACGGAATGGATGGGCTGCGAAAATTGGCTCACCGACAAAGCAGCAACACCCGAAGTCGCGGCGGCCATCATCGCCGGCGTGCAGCACATGGAAGCGCGCGCCCTGGCCAGTGGCGAAGACATCCGCGGCTCGCAGCCCACCGGCGACAACATGGCTGGCGGCTTGACGACCATCGAAGAAAAGTCCATGGGCGCGGTCAAAAAGATCGGCGACAGCCCCATCATCGAGCATCTCGAGATCGCGGCGGCGCCAACGCAGACTGCGCCCGGCAATTATGTCATGTACGGTCCGGGCATGGGCGCGGAGAGCATCAGCAGCATGGCGGCGGCTGGTTGCCAGGTGCTGACCTTCTGCACGGGTGGCGGACACACCAGCAACCATCCCATCATGCCGACCATCAAGGTCACGGGCAATCGCAACTCCTACGACCTGATGCGCGACACGGTCGATGTCGATGTCAGCGGCGTCTTCACCGGCGAGCTGACGCTGGCTGAGGCTGGGCAGATCGTCTATGACGAGATGGCGCGCGTCTGCAGCGGCTACCTGACCAAGTCGGAGGCTTTGCGCGACAACAACAGCTTCGCCATCCATCGGGTGGGTCCAAGCATTTAGCGCATGGATTTGGTCGGAGCCGACTAAGCCGCGGACCGAAATTCAAGATTATCGCTTTGGCACTGCCGCGAACAGCGTAAAAGCAGCGCTGGAAAGAAGGGGGCATGCAGGCTCCCTTCTGCCAGCATCGTCACTCGGGATTAAATCCCATAGGCGGCTTTTCGTACTTTACATCCCAGTGTTCAATCAGAGCGTCAAGCTTGTGATTGGCTTCCGCAATTGCCACGCGATTCTGCTCAATTGCCTCGCGATTCTGCTCAATTGCGGCGCGATTCTGCTCGATAGCCGTTATCATATTGGGCAGCACTTTGTCCAGCCCATCCATGATTTTGTCTTGTGTACTGCGCAAGGCTTCGTACTCCAGCGCCATTCTCTGGAATCTAGAGTCAGTCATAACCATCGCGCTACTATCTTTTCTCCGTTGTGTCATAATTCAGCCTCAGAATAGCATACATTTGCCACACTGCAAACTGATTGATCACAGGCGAGCGGCGAATCGCTGCAATTCGGCACCTAGACTGCATCTCCCAACTGCAAGGTTTTTCGGTTGGTAAAAAAGGAGCGTCAGCGAAGTGGAAATCACTATCCCTTACGGCAAGACGCATTTGGGCGCGAAATTGCCAGACCATTTCCTGGTCGAGCATATCACCCCACGCATCGTCCCGGCAGCCGCAGACCCCGCCGCGACAGTCACGAGCGCCGTCTACAATCCGCTGGGCGATGTCTCGCCTCCGCGCGCTGGCATGCGAGTCGCTATCGCCATCAACGACAAGACGCGCCCCGTCCCGCACGAATACCTGCTGCCGCCCGTGCTGGCGGGCATGCGACACGCTGGCATCCGCGACCAGGATGTGCATTTCATCATCGCCACCGGCACGCACCCGGCCATGCCGCCCGCCGAATTCGCGACCATCCTGCCGCGGGATATCCTCGATACCTACCGCGTCAGCTGTCACGATGCCGGTGACGCTAGCAAGCTGACCCACCTGGGCGAAACTTCGCGCGGCACGCCCATTTTCATCAACAGCGATTACATGGCAGCCGACTATCGCATCGTCATCGGCAATATCGAGCCGCATCAATTTCAAGGTTTTTCCGGCGGCGTCAAGAGCGCGGCCATCGGCTTGGCGGGTGTGGAGACCATCAACCACAATCACGCCATGATGCGCCATGACGCGGCGATCTGGGGCAGCTATGCGGACAATCCCGCGCGGCAGGATGTCGAGGAAATCGGCGCGCGCATCGGCATCGATTTTTGTGTCAACGCCATTTTGAACGCCGAAAAGCGGCTTGTGCGGGCATTGGCTGGCGACCCAGTAGCGGTGATGCAAGCCGGTATCCCGGCCGTGCGCGAGCTGTATGCCGTGCCAGTATCGGCGCCGGTCGACCTGATGATTGCCTCGCCGGGCGGACACCCCAAAGACATCAACCTGTATCAGGCGCAGAAGGGCATGGCGCACGCGTCTGCGGTTACGAGCTCGGGTGGCGGCATGATTCTGTGCGCGGCTTGTCCAGAAGGCGCTGGCAATGCCGCTTACGAAGCCTGGATGCGGCGCGGCGGTTTCGACAGCCATGTCGCCGTTATCGACGAATTCGCGCGACAAGGCTTTCGCGTGGGGCGGCACAAGGCATTCCAGGTAGCGCGGGATGCATCACGCATACGCACGACACTGGTCACGGATATGGCTGACGAGCTGGCGCGTGCCTTGTTGTTGTCAACTTCACAGAGCTTGCAGGCGGCTGTGGACGAGGCGCTTTCTGGCTTGCCGTCTGGGGCGCGCTTCGGCGTCATGCCCGCTGCGAATGCGACGATGCCGGTGGTGATGAACTAGCCAAATCCTATTGTCTAGTTTACTCTTTGCGTACATGCGGCTGTCATGCATTGACCGTGAGCAGAGCAAAAGGGTGACCCTGTGGCCAGGAGTTCATTATCGCAACAGGAAGCAGATGCACTGATAGCGATGGAAAAGCACCGCATCGACGACAGCGTTCATGGTTTTCCGTCAGTCGGCGAAAAGACAAGTCTCGATCTCATTTCGCGCGAAGGTCGTGAACGTTTTGTTCTGGACATAGTCCGCGGACGCAGGAATGCTCTCAAGATTACATTCCAAAATCGCGCGCGGGAAATAATACCTATTGTTCGGCTGGATATTGGCGGGAGACCGCATACAAACCCCGACCTCACTGTCGTCCCGCAGCCTCACCTACACTTGTATCGAGAAGGCAGTGGAGACGAATGGGCAATGCCCGCGCCAACACACATATTCTCCGAATGTGATAACATTTGGGCAACACTGCTACAATTCATGGACTACTGCAACATCATAATACCGCCGCTAATTCAAAGGGCACCAGTCGCATGATTGAAGAAATACGCGAACTTACAAAAGGCTACTACAAATGGCTACTCGACAACACCGCCCTCGAACAGCTTGAAAGCTGTGTCGAAATTACTACGCCGTTCCTCGATCGCCACAGAGATCACATGCAGATCTATGTGGACCGCGCCGAATCTGGTTTCTTGCTTAGCGATGACGGTTACACCATAAACGACCTTGAGACGAGCGGGTGCAAGCTCGATACGCCCAAGCGCCGCGCATTGCTGAACCAGACTCTGAACGGATTCGGTGTAAAGCTGGCGCAGGACGAAATGCAGGTTAAAGCTACTGTCGCCAATTTCTCCCAGCAAAAGCACCGTCTCTTACAGGCGATGATTGCCGTTGACGACCTCTTCTACCTCGCTAGCCCTTATACCAAGAGTTTCTTCCAGGAAGATGTCGTGGACTGGTTGAAATTGTCTGATATTCGCTGCGTGCCCGGCGTAAAGCTGGCCGGCAAAACGGGCTTCTATAATCACTTCGATTTTGTGATCCCAGGGTCAAACAATTCTCCGGAGCGCATGCTACTTAGCATCAACACGCCAAACCGCAGCAATGCGAAGAACGCTATATTGACCTGGATTGACACCAGAGAAGCGCGCAGCGGCGACTCACTGGCGTATGCAATCCTGAATGACAACAAGAAAACCTTGCATCCGGACATCCTGGACGCATTCCGCAACTACGATGTGCGCCCCGTCCTCTGGTCAGAACGCGAATCCGTGCGTGACGAACTCGCCGCGTAAGACATGACCCGGCTGCCTGTCAGCCCTACCACCAGCGCCGCGCGCATCGTCATTGTCTGTGGGCTTTCGCTCTTCATCATCTTCGGCATCCGGCTGTCGTTTTCGGTCTTCTTTGCCGAATTCGTGCTGGCCGAAGGCTGGAGCAGCGAAGCCGCCGCCACCATCTTCAGCTTGAACATGCTGGTCTTTGCGGTCACTGCGCCCCTGGCGGGCCTGGCCTTGGATCGCTATGGACCGCGACCGGTGTTTGGGCTGGGCGCGTGCCTGATGGCCGGCGGCTTGTGGCTGTGCAGCGGCGCGCGCACGCTGGACGACTTGCGCCTGGCGTATGGTCTGGTCTTCGGCGCGGGGCTGGGCATCACCGGCTTGGGACCGCAAGCTTCTGTGATAGCGGGCTGGGTCGGACCGGCGCGGCGCGGACGGGCATTGGGCATCGCCTTTGCTGGCACTGGCGCGGGCTCGCTGGTGTTTGTGCCCTTGGCGAATTGGCTGATCGCGGTCTACGACTGGCGCAGCGCTTATCTCGCCTTGGCGCTGGTGTGTTTGTTGCTGCTGCTGCCACTGATGACAGTGGGGTTGCGGCGTCCGCCCGCCATGAAACGACAGCGCTCGCGACCTGCGCAGGAAGCTGGCGACCCGCGTGCGCTGCTGCGTATGCCGGCTTTCTGGGCGCTGATGCTGGTCGGGTTGACGGCGTTGGGACCGCTGCGCAGCCTGACCGTGCATCAAGTGGCGCTGATGGAGTCGGCCGGCGTGGCGCGTTCATTGGCGGCGGCGGTTGTGGGCACGGCTGGCGTGCTGGCCAGCCTGGGATTTGTGGCGATGGGCTGGTTTTCTGATCGTTATGGACGCATGGCAGCATTCAGCATCGGCGCGGCGGGTTTGCTGGGCGCGGTGGGATTGCTCTTGGCGATGCAGACGGACGCGGGCGCTGGATTGCTGATTGCCTATGCTGTGCTGTACGCGCTGGGCGAATCCACGCGCAGCAGCCAGTCCACGGCGTTGGCCAGCGATATCTTTCATCGGCAGGGCTTGGGCATGATCAACGGGCTCGTGGGCGGCATGTTTGGCTTGGGCGCGGCGCTGGGACCCTGGCTGGTCGGGCGCCTCCGCGATGAGAGCGGGTCTTACGAGAGCGGGCTGCTATTGGTGGCGGCGATGGTGATCGTGTCGCTGGTCGCGTTTGTAATAGCCGGGCGGGGAACAAGCGGGCAACGTCGCTCAAATTCGTAATCTGTAGGCGCGAGACTTGTCTCGCCCGCAATAGCGCCGTTGTCCATGTGGGCGACTCAAGAGTCGCCCCTACGATGTTCCAGTCTATTCTTGCAGTACTATGCCGGACTTACTTCTGCACCTTTGATTGTTCAACCGTGATCTCTACAGATAGTCATAAGCTGGCAGAGTCAGAAACTCGCAGAACTCGTCAGCGCGGATCATCTCGTCGAAGAGGCGCATGGCCAGCGGAAAGTGTCCGCTTTCAAAACGCGCATCACCGACCTCGGCGCGGATGGCGTCCATCTCTTCTTCCAGCAGACTGCTGTACAGCGCGCTGGTCAGCGGACGGCCATCGGCGAGTTCGGCTTTGTGATGCAGCCATTGCCACAGCTGCGCCCGGCTGATTTCGGCGGTGGCGGCGTCTTCCATCAGATGATAGAGCGGCACGCAGCCATTGCCACCCAGCCAGGCTTCCAGGTATTGAATGCCCACCTTGAGGTTGAGGCGAACGCCCGCTTCGGTGATATCGCCGGCGCAGGGAGTCAACAGATCGCTGGCGCTCACCGACACATCATCGCGCTGTTTGTCGATCTGGTTGGCCGCTGGCATGAATTCGTCAAAGACCTCGCTGGCGACAGCCACCAGACCAGGATGCGCGACCCAAGTGCCATCGTGTCCGTCTTGGGCTTCGCGCACTTTGTCGGCGCGCACTTTGTCCAGCGCCGCTTGGTTGGCTGCCGGGTCGCTGCGTATCGGGATTTGCGCCGCCATCCCACCCATGGCATGAGTCCCACGCCGATGACAGACTGCTATAACATGTAACGTGTATTGGCGCATGAAAGGCACGGTCATGCTCACCTGGGCGCGGTCGGGCAGCAGAAAGTCGCTATGCGCGCGCAATTTTTTGATGTAGCTGAAGATGTAATCCCAGCGCCCGCAATTCAAGCCCGCCGAATGTTCCCGCAATTCGTAGATGATTTCTTCGGCTTCGAATACGGCCAGGATAGTCTCGATGAGCACAGTGGCTTTGATGCTGCCTTGCGGGATATCCAGCGAGTCTTGCGCAAAGACAAACACATCGTTCCACAGCCGCGCTTCCAAATGGCTTTCCAGCTTGGGCAAGTAGAAGTAGGCTCCCGTGCCGCGATCCAGCGCCGCGCGAGCGTTGTGAAAGAAGAATAAACCAAAGTCGAACAAACCAGCGGGGATGGCCGCCCCATCGACCAGGAAGTGGCGTTCGTCCAAATGCCAGCCGCGCGGCCGCACCATCAGCGTGGCGGTCTCGTCATTGAGTTGATAAAAACGCCCGTCCGGGTTGGTGAAAGTGATGCTGCGGTCCACGGCATCCCGAAGGTTGATCTGCCCGCTGAGCATGTTGTGCCAGGTGGGGGCGTTGGCGTCTTCGCAATCGGCCATGAAGACTTTTGCGCCGCAATTGAGCGCGTTGATGACCATTTTGCGATCGGTGGGACCGGTGATTTCAACGCGGCGGTCTTGCAGATCGGCTGGCACAGGCGCGGTTTTCCAGTTCGGATCGTCGCGGATATGAGCGGTCTCGGGCAAGAAGTCGGGCAGTTCGCCACGGTCGATCGCTTCCTGGCGGGCAACGCGTGCAGCCAGCAAGTCATCGCGACGAGAGGTGAAGCGTCGCGCCAGACTGGCCAGAAAGTCCAGGGCGGGCGGCGTGAGGATGGCTGCGAATTCAGGGGCGATTTCGCCGCGGATTTCGATACCGTGGGGATGGTTTGACTGAGTCATAGCGAATGTTCCTATCGAATGGATCTGCGTGCGGCCTCGGATTTAGGCAAGAAGATGCGCGTATTGTCGCAATTCCTCGACAGTAACGACAAGACCCTGTTTTATCAGATTCGAGAGATACTCTTCAACTGTGTAAGGTGGTTTCTTTTTGCTGACTCGCGCGGTTCGGACGGCAGAGCAGAACACATCCGGTTGGAGATGCAAATGATTGACAAGAAAATCATCGGGGCTATGTGCATCGAGGTCAAAGTCGTTTAACACATCTCTCGGAAAATGAGTCAGGTTATTTGTCACGATGACATCACAACGACCAACAATGGCAGCAGCAATTACATGGCGGTCGTCGGGATCTGCCTGCAAAGGAATGCTCTGTACTAGGTGTTCGTAGCCGGAGACCATTGCGCCAGGAATAGTTTTGTCCATTAAATCGCGGGTTCTTTCCAGGTTTTTTCGCTTCAACTCGGGTCGATTTCTCAAGAGCGCTTCGATCCATTCTTCGTGCACATGCGCTGACCACTTCGCTCGGTACATGTTCGCCAAGGCGACTTCCATACAAATATCGCGAATGCCTGCGGAGTAGAGAATGTTTGCATCGAGGAAAGCAGTATAGCGGCTACTAGAGATCATATAGACCTAATTCTTCTGACATCGCCACTAATTCATCCATTGCCGCGCGGCTTTCTCTGTCCGTTTTCTCTTTGTAAGCCAGCAGATCTTCCATGCGAATGCGGCGATGACGGCCTACCTTGTGGTAAGGAATCTCGTTCCCCTCAAGAAGCTTAATCAGATATGGGCGAGAGACATTCAATATATCTGCCGCTTCCATTGTAGTGAGTTCGGCATGTTGTGGGATGATCGTAACTCCATGACCCGCGGCCATCGCCTCCAAAATGCGACTAAACATCGCCAGAGATCCCGCAGGCAGAATGACAGACTCTTGTCCTTCTGCAAATGTGAGATGAACTGGTTGCTCTTTAAGCTCACGGGCAAATGGCACAATCTTCGAGGATGCTGTCCTTGCCAAGTCAGCATCTGACTCGCTAGGCGGCAAAAGCCGTATCGCTTCCATCGGGTACTCCTTTCGTTAACAACATAATCGTAGCACACAAACGCAATAAACGCAATAAGTGAAATATACGCAACGGCTGGTCTGTCAGTTGACTTGCAGAACAGTATCCTCCAGCACCTCAGCCAACACATCGACAAAACGATCCACATGCTCCCGCCTGAAGATGATAGGCGGCTTCAGCTTCAGCACATTGCCCAGCGGTCCTTCGGTGCTGACCAGGATGCCGCGCGTTTTCATCCGCTCTGCGATATAGGCGGCTTCCCAATCGGCGGGCTGCAAGCTGACGGGATCGCGCAGCAGTTCAATGCCCAGGAACAAGCCAGCGCCGCGCACATCGCCGATGATCGGGCGGGTCTCTTGCAGGGCGCGCAACTGCTCCATCCAATATGCGCCCACCGACCGCGCGTTGGCTTGCAGACTTTCCTCATCAATGACGCGCAGCACTTCCAGCCCGATGGCGCAGGCGACCGGGTTGCCGCCGAATGTGTTGAAGTATTCCATCCCGCTATCAAAAGCCGCCGCGATTTCGGGCGTCGTCACCACTGCGCCCAGGGGATGCCCGTTGCCGATCGGTTTGCCCATAGTGACGATATCGGGCACGACGCCGCTCAGCTCAAACGCCCAAAAGCGCTCGCCGACGCGCCCGAAACCCGTCTGCACCTCGTCCGCCACACAGACGCCGCCCGCCGCCCGCGCCATATCATAAGCGCGCCGCAGATAACCCGCCGGCAGGGGCATTTGTCCGCCACAGGCCAGGATGCCCTCTGCGAAGAAAGCGGACAGCTTGCCGCCGCGCGCGCGAATAGCCGCAATTTGTTCGGCGACCGAACGCGCATAACAGGCGCCGGCTGCGTCACCATAGCCGCGCGCACTCCCGCGGAAGCCATCGGGCAGCTGCGCCACCTGCACATGCGCTGGTTTGCCGCGCCCGCCAGGTCCATTGAACTTGTAGGGGCTGATGTCAATCAACGCGCTGGTGTGCCCATGATAAGCGTGGTCGATGACGAGGATGTCGCTTCCGCCGCTATAAGCTGCCGCCAGCCGCAGCGCCAATTCGTTGGCTTCGCTGCCGCTGTTGACGAAGAAACAGACCGAAAGCCGCTCGGGCAGCGTCGAGCTCAGCCTCTCGGCATAGTCGATGATGACATCATGCAGGTAGCGCGTGTTGGTGTTGAGCCGCGCCACTTGCCGCTGTGCCGCCGCCACAATGCGCGGATGGCTGTGCCCGATGTGCGCCACATTGTTGACGCAGTCCAGATAGGGCTGTCCCCGCTCATCGTAGAGGTGATGCAGATGACCGCGCACGATTTTCAGCGGCTGCTGATATGACAAGCTGAGCGCGGGATTCAGCGCCCGTCGCCGCCGTTGCAGCAGCTGCCTGGTTGAGCCCGTCTTTTTCGGCTGGGTCGAATGAGCCAGCTTCAGAAGCAAGTTGGGGTCGGGGCAAAGCGAAGTCCAGAAGGCGCGTTCCAGTGGCGAACAGACGCCGGGCAGCTTGTCGCGCATTTCGAGCATATCCGCAACCAGTTGGAAGTGCAGGTGTGGCGCCCAGTTGCCATTGCGCGGATGATCGCCGATATGCGCCAGCAGGTCGCCGGCTACCACCGATTGTCCGACCTGCCAGCGCTGCAGCGCGTCCTCCGCCAGGTGTCCATAGAGCGTATAAAAGCGCAGATCGGGCAAGGGCTGATGCTCAATGATCAGCATCGGTCCATAATCTTGAGGCGCAGCCTGCTCGGCGACGACTCGCACAGCGCCGTCCAGTGGCGCATAAATGGGTGTGCCAGCCGGCGCGAAGAGATCGACGCCCAGGTGCAGCGTGCGCCGATGATGGGGCTCGATTGCGAACATGTCTGTCAGATAGATCGGGCGGATTTCGTTGTAGCGGCCGATGCCGACCTTGCCCCGCAGCGCGATTTGCAGTGGCGCAGCCCAGGCAGCCGGGTCAGCCAGGTCGGGCACTTGCGCCAGCAGGTCGCTTTGCATGCCCAGATCGAGCAATTGGCTGTTTTCGGCGTTCAGCTGCATCCCCAGGACAGGCGCGAATTGCTGCGATCTCAGCCAGTCGCGCAGGGCGGCGGCCTGGGGCACAGCCGGCAATCCACAAGCAGCGCGAAATTGATAATGGGCGCGGCGCGGGTGGATCTCGCGCAATTGCCGCAGCAAACGCCAGGCACCGTCTTCGCTGATGCTGAGATGGCGGTTGGCTGGCTCGCGGCGCTGCTGATACCAGCTGATGCAGACGCTGAGACACAGGCGAGCCGCCACCAGCGGGAAAAGCAGGCCGATTTCGCGCTCTTGCAGTGGGAAGGCGCGGTGATAAGCGGCGACCAGCGGGAGGGCTCGCTGCAGCGGGCGCGCGCAGTCCATCATCACATAAGCCAGCGCGACAGCCAGATCGGCGATGACGGGCGAGTAGGTCATATCGCCCAGGTCGATGAAACCGGCCACATGCGGCGCGTTGGCTTCATCCGCGCGGACGAGGATGTTGGTGTCGTTGGCATCGTTGTAACAAAAGCCACCCCGCAGCTGTGCCAGGCCGGGCAGCGCTTCCTCTGTATAGAGCTGCGCAAAGTGATCAAGCAGCGCTTTTTTGTCGGCGGGCAGGTCTGTCGCAAAGTGTGCGACCGGCAGCAGATTGGCGATATTCCAACGATAATCGCTGCGCTTTTCGGCGTGGTCGAATGTTGCCATGGCGGCGCTGACTTCGCCCAGGCGCGCGCCGATATCTGCCAGCAGGTCATCTATATGCGGTTGGAAGTCGCGCAGAGGCCTGCCGTCGATATAGCGCAGCAAACGAGCGCGATACAGGTCGCCATCGGGCGCGGTGATGTGGATGCAGTGCTGTCCATCGGCAGCGGGGACGATCTGCGGGAAGAGCTGCAGCGGGCGCAAATGCTGCAGAGTCTGGTTCTGCAAGTCCAGCTCGCTTTCGCTGACGCTGGGGTGGGCGATCTTCAGCACGAATGCAGCTTGGTCGGTGCTTTGCAGGTGAAAGTTGCGGTCGAGCTCGGCGGGCAGTTCGCGGCAGTCGGTTGCGCGGATGTGATAGCGCGCGCGCAGAATCTCGCGGGCATCGGCGCTGGAGAAGGGCGGACGGGTGTTGTCTTGCATCACGAGCATGTTGGCGTCCTCATCGACCCCGGAACCCCTTTAGTCCCCCGTAGTGTAGGGGCGAGCCAATGGTTCGCCAATATCAACCCGACGCGTTGCTCGTCATTTAGTGGCTGAAGACGTGTCAAGCCGCCGCAACCACCTGCCCGTCCCTGCCAGCCGACTCGACGATGGCGTCCCACAGCTTGGCCATGCGCAAGCCAACTTCGGGCGGGCAGGGATTCTCGATTTCGCCAGCGCGCACCTGCGTGAATTGCTCCCATGCGCCGCGCATCTTGGGCAGGTCGACCTCGTTGTAATCGCTTTCGCCCCCGCGCCAGATCAACAAGCGCTCGCCATAGATGCCCGTGCG
>DAOUJB010000208.1:0-1749 GCA_034423155.1 Anaerolineae bacterium
GCTTTCCTGGCTGGCTATGTCGCTCACCTGGCGCTGGACGAATTCTGGGCGGAGAATATGGTGCGCCCGCACTTTTGGGGACGCGACTGGGATGTCAGCCACTGGCGCGACAAACTCTTCGCCTTGCATCTCATCCTCACGGTGATGGACGAGCGCGACCAAGCCGAGCTGCATGCCTGGCAAGCCGACAGCCTGGCGCAATGCCAGCCGCATGATTGGCTGCCCTTCCTCGGCGACGACATCCTGCGCGATTGGCGCGACTTTGTCTCCCGACAGATCGCCCCCGGCGGCCAGAGCGAGACCTTGCCCATTTTCAGTCGGCGGCTGGGCTGCAAAGTCGAGACTGTGCGCGGCGTGCTCGACGATCCCGCACAGTTGCACGAGCGCCTGTGGCGGCACATCGCCCCGAGCCTGCTGGCCGAGGTCGAAGCGCGCGCTTATGCCTATACCCGTCAGCAGCTGGTCTGCTACTTGCGCGATTTCGCCGGATTTTGAGCGCCGCGTCCATTTCTGCTACAGTTAGCTTGCGCAGCATCGGCAATTTCGGTGCTGTGCCCGCAATCCAAGCCGAAAAGGAAGGCTGTCTTTTGCGCCGCGCCAGCCAACAGGTCATCGCCGCTTCGCCCGCGGACCTCAACAGCAACCGCTTGGGCTTGCTCAGCCAGGCGCAGTTGGGTTCGCTGCACGAGCAGCTGGCGGATTTCCAGACGCGCACCGCGCAGTTCGTCCGTCGCTCGCTGGTGCTGTCGCTGGGGCTGACCATCGGCGTGGTGGCGCTGACATTCGTGCGCGTGCTGGCGCTGCCTATCGCGCTGGGCATTGAGGCGCTGGTGGTTGGCGTCATGCTCTATTTCGCCGCCGATTGCAACCGCTTCGTGCAAGCGCTGGAGTTGGATCGTGAAGCGCAAACGGTGCGCATCGTCAAAGGCCGCACCAGCCGCCACACCTTGCGCACGCACCCATTCTATTGCACGCTGCGCATCGAGCTGCAGACATACAAGTTGCTGGATGCCGGGTTGGCGCGGCAATTCACAACCGGCGCGCTGTATCAATTCTATGTGCTGCCGCATACTTGCCTCATCGTCGCGGCCGAAAGTATCGATGAGCCGGGCGGCTCGCTCTTTCGGTAGCTGCGGCTTGCTCACAGCTGCGCAGCAAGCGGATGCTGCGGGCATTGCCATGATAGCGCTCGATCCAGCCCCACTTTTCCAGTTTGTCCAGGTGACGGATGACGCCGGAATTGGATTTGAATCCGGTGGCGGCGGCGATCTCGTGCAGCGCGGGTGGAAAGCCATATTGGCGAATGTAGCGACAGATGAAGTTGAAGATGCTGCGGCTGCGGTTGTCGCGGTATTTCATGTTGTGAGCGCCTTTCGTCTGTTCAGTCGGATGGCGTGGCCGGTGTCTGCCTCGCCCATAGCAGTATAGCACAAAATAGAACATATGTGCTATGTGATTCCACCGTACCGCCATGGCCATGGCAGCCGCATCGCCAGGCACGGATTGACAAGCCTCTGATTTCGGGCCGGGGAGGGGTTCAGACGCTGTCTCGCACTTTGCCAGGTCGCCGCTCGCGCCACCACAGCGCGCCATATGTCGCCATGACAGCCAGCAGCGGCGTAACCATGACGCGGGCGCGGGTGTCTATGCCGGAACTGAAAAATAGCAGCGTACCCAGCACGAAGTAGGCGCTGGGCAGCAGCAAGAACAGGGCATCGAGCCAGCGCCGCGCCGCCACAAGCCGCCACA
>DAOUJB010000209.1:0-1879 GCA_034423155.1 Anaerolineae bacterium
GTTGCTGGCAGACTGGGCGCGCTGGACAGCCGATGCCGTGCTGATCGCCGAGCCGACCGGCCTGGATATCAGCATCGCCCATCGCGGTTTCGTCTGGCTGGAAATCGAAACGCAGGGCCTGGCGGCGCATGGCTCCCTGCCCGAGCAAGGTATCGATGCCATCGCCAAAATGGGCGGTGTCCTGGTGGGGCTGGCAGCGCTGGATCGACAATTGCGCGCCGAGCCGACTCACGAGCTGTTGGGCAGCGGCTCCTTGCACGCATCGTTGATCAAGGGCGGCGAAGAAATTTCGATGTATCCCGCCTTGTGCAAGCTGCTGGTCGAGCGGCGCACCATCCCCGGCGAGCACGACGCCCATGTGCTGGCGCAGGCGCAAAGCATCCTGGACGGCTGCGCTGCTGCCGACAGCCAATTCCAAGCCAGCGTCCAGGCGACTTTCTCGCGCCCGCCCTATGCCATCGACGCGGCGCATCCGCTGGTGCGAAGACTGCAAAGCGCAGCGACTGCGCACTTGGGACGACAGCCAGCGCTCATCGGCAGCAGTTGGTGGATGGACTCGGCGCTGTTTGCGGCGGCTGGGGTGCCCACGGTCGTGCTGGGTCCAGCTGGAACAGGCGCGCATGCCCGCGAAGAATGGGTGGACCTGGAGTCGGTCGCCCACTGTCAAGCAATTTATACGCAGCTGGCGTCGGCTTTCTGCGCGTAAGCCTCTCAGTCCCTCTGGAAAAGTCTGTTGCAGGGGCGAAACTTGTCTCGCCCTTATTGGTATGTGATAAGTGGGCGACACAAGCCTCGCCACTACACACCCCATGTGTTCCAAATGAGCGCGATTAAGTCATGAACCTACATTTTGCCACAGAGGCACAGAAGTAAGTCCAATAAAGTAATGCAACAATATGAAGGAACGTCGTAGGGGCGATACTTGTATCGCCCACATGGTAAACGGAGGCTTTTTGGGCGAGACAAGTCTAGCCCCTACATGTTCCAAATATGAGCGGCGTTGGTCGGTTGCGCATGACTTGCCTGGTTTCACTGAGAGTAACCAACGCCTTTCTCTCGGTGTACTCGGTGGTTAATTTTTTGTATCGCTGTCTTGCGTTTACTTCTGTGTTTATGTTTCCTGCGAAGACCAGGTACAATTGCCCGCACATCCGCCAACACATCTGCGAGCCAAGCCATGAACAGCCTCCCCACTTTCGAGCGCATCGACCGCGCCCTGCTCGACCGCCTGCGCGAAATCGGCACGGCGACCATCGCGGGCAGCCTGGCGCGAGAAGGCATCCGCAATCCGCACCTGGTCGGCTTGCTGGCGCATAATCCGGGCAAGCGCGTCTGCGGACAAGCTGTCACGCTGCAATTCATGCCCAAACGCGAAGATGTGCATTGGGGCGATGAATACAGCTATGCCCCCGAACGCGAGCTGCACCGCCAGGCGATCATGGCAGCGGCGCCTGGCGATGTGGTGGTGGTCGATGCCCGCGGCAGCCTGCAGAGCGGCGTCTTTGGCGAAATGATGCTCACCTCATTCAAAGCGCGCGGCGGCGAAGGCATCGTCATCGATGGCTGCATCCGCGATTTTCCCGAAGTGCAGGGCTTGGATTTAGGCTTGTGGCTGCGCGGCGTGACGCCCAACTTTCACACGCAGACCGAGATTTTTCCGCATGCCGTCAATGTGCCGATCGCCTGCGCCGATGTCTTCGTGGTGCCCGGCGATGTCATCGTGGCCGACGATGATGGCGCGGTGCTCGTGCCGGCGGCGCTCGCGGAGAAGATGGCCGATATCGCCACAGAAAAGACCGAATGGGAGATCTTCTCGCGCCTCAAGCTGGAAGAAGGCGAGCCGCTGGACAAATATTATCCGCTCAATGACGAAGCGCGG
>DAOUJB010000210.1:0-14014 GCA_034423155.1 Anaerolineae bacterium
CCTCATTCGGGCAGCATATGCAGTCGGCTGCGGTGGATGCTGTTGTGCCTGCCGTCCAGCTCCAGCAGCTCCAGCAGGTGATCGGGACGCAGGTTGCCGCGGTCGCCCACCGATAGATGCGCCCGCAAGTCGTTTTGGTCGTCCATTTCCAGCGACAAGATCAGCGGTCGCACATCCATGACGCTGCGTTTGCGCCGGCGCCTCCGCTCGACAATGATGGACTGCTGTGCCAGCAGTTCGTCGATTCTGCGCTGCAAGTCGGCGCGCTCCAGCGCATCGTGAAAGCGAATGCGGTATTCGGCGCTCATTATTCGCGATTGCATGGTGGCGCTGCGCGGGTCGACCTCTTCTATAGCCACGATGGACAAGCCTTGCGGCGACACCGCCAGCAGCTGTTCGCGCAGATTCGCTTCGCAGAAGTCCATCCGCTCGCGCAGGGAAATATCCAAGATCTCACAGTCGCTTGAGATGCCCAGGGGCAGGGGCATGGCCAGCGAGATGCGCGGACGCGTGTTGAATCCGCGTGTATATAGCAACGGCAGATCCGCGCGCCGCAATACGCGCTCCCAGATCTTCGCCATATCCAGGTTGCTGGTGTAACGCAGCGTGCCGGCTTTGCCAAATGTGATGCGCAGCCGTTGGGCGACTGGCGACAAGTGCGTCATTTGCCGCGCCTCTGTGGATTCCTGACCGTAGTTGCGCTAGACTATTCTAGGTCAGAACAAGAGGCGTTGGAAGGCGAATGAGCCCGCAGCAGCAGGAAGAGAGACGGCGAGGGCAGCGTGGGCGTCTGTGGTTGAGTGTTCGAGTGCCCTTTCTGTTCGTGCTGCTCACGATGCTATCGGCTGTGGTCGCTGTGCTCTTGCTGCCCGCGCCCGAGCAGGTCGCGCTGGTGACAGACGCTATGCTCATGGTGCTTATACTGTGTCCGTCGATCGCGCTGATGTTTGCGCTGCTGATTTGCGCATGGGCATTGGTCGTCCAAATGCGCCGCTGGGTGGCACGCGCGCGTTCGCCCTTGCGCCGATTGGAAGCGCTTACGGTATCGGCGCATAATCGAGTCGATGGCTGGCTGAGCGGTGTGGATGGGCATGTGCTGGAGTGGGCTGTGCGCTTGGAGCCGGTGCGAAGCCTGCTAACGATGTTTGATGCGCCGCCGAAAGCAAGTGAAGACGAGGCAGAGGCATGATCGAAGAGCAGAAAGACGAAACCGGGCAACAAGTGGAAAGAGCGCGAATCTTGCTGACCGGACTGGGATTGGGCGCGCTGGTGGGCTTGCTTTCCAGTTATTTGTATGCGCGCGCCGCCGAAGAACACGCCGATGCGGAATCGGGCGCGGTCGAATCGATTTCGACCGGTCAGGCGCTGGCGGTGCTGCTGGCGGTGCTGGGCGTGGTTCGCCAGATTGCCGCCTTGGGCAAGCCAGAAAAAAAGCGCAGGAAATAAGCCGGTGTGCGCGCGCTTCACGCTGACAGCCGACTCGGACTCCATACAGCTTGCCTTTGACCTGGACAGCGCCGATGCCTGGCAGGCTCCGCGCTACAACATCGCCCCGACGCAACCGGTGGCTGTCATCACCGACCGTGAACCCAAGTCGCTAAAACTGTTCAAGTGGGGCTTGGTGCCATCGTGGGCGAAAGACCCAAAGATCGGCAGCCGCATGATCAACGCGCGTGCCGAGACCGCACACGAAAAGCCGTCATTTCGCAGCGCATTCAAGCGCCGCCGCTGCCTGATCCCCGCCGATGGCTATTATGAATGGGCGCGGCAGGGCAAGCGCAAATCGCCCATGTACATCCAGCATGCCCAGCGCGACATCTTCGCCTTTGCGGGCTTATGGGAAAGTTGGAAAGATTCGCAAGGCGACTGGTTGAACAGCTGCACGATCTTGACCACCGAAGCCAACGCGCGCATACGAGCCATCCATCATCGCATGGCTGTGATTGTCGAGCCGGCTGATTATGCGATCTGGCTCGCCCCGCGCCCACTGGAACCAGGCGAATGGCAGGCGCTGTTGGCTGGCCCGCGCCCCGAGCAGCTGACCTACCACGAAGTTTCGACCCAAGTCAACTATGTGCGCAACGACCACGCCGCGTTGATCACACCTGCGCCGGCGCAGGATTCCGGCTTGCTGATATAGATTGTGGTTCGCCTACAGCGGCGTCCCCAGCAGCAAATAGCCCAGAACAAGCACACAAGCGACAATCACGATCACAGACGCGATAATTACCAGCGCATTCAGCACCCGGTTGGACTTCGCCGGCTGGATTTCGCTGGCGGCAGCCACGGGCTGGACCTGCGCATCGGGCGGGTAGTCGGCTTCGGCAGCAGCAGACCAAGTGGGCGCGTGTGGCGGGTAGTCGGCTTCGCCAGCTGCGGACCAACTGGGCGCGTGTGGCGGGTAGTCGGCTTCGGCAGCTACAGGCCAGCCTGGCGCATCGGGCGGGAATCTGTCTGCGGAGCGCAAACATAGGCTCGCCAGAAAGTGGGCGGCCGCGGTCGGCGTCGCTGCGACGTGATCGGCGACCTGATCGGACAAAGTTTGATCGCGATGATGCCCGATGCCCGAGACGACAAAGGTCTGGCAGCGGCTGATGGCTTGCGCGACCTCGAACGAATCGAAAGCGGCGAACGCTTCTTGGTCGCCACCGCCGCGGACTATCGCGATGGCGTCGATATCGGTGGTCGCATCCAGCGAACGGATGGCGTCGGCGATCGAGCGTGTGGCCCGCTCGTCTTCCAGCGTGGAAAATCGCCAATTTAGGGGTGGCAAGTCAATTTCTTCGTCTATGCCATAGAAAGTTGCTTCAAAATCGCCTTTGGCGAGGCTTCTGGGACCCGTGATGCAGCCTATGCGTCGGATGCGCTTGGGCGGCGGCCGTTTCTGCGGTGGATACAGCCCGGCGCTACGGAGTCTGTCTATCGCGGGCGTGACGAAGTCAGCTTGCGCGGCCAACTGAATAATTCGTACTACGATTTCCACACGCGACCACCGCTGAAAGTACTGCACATCGCCATAAACAGCGACTTCCAGATTGTTTTCCAGTTTGAACGGAAGGTCGCTTTGTCGTCGGTCAGGCACCGTACAACGAATGCTGGAGTTCTCGTCAACCAGCTCGAAGTAGCAACGCCCCCGTTTGTCCTTGCGGAAGGCCTGGATTACGCCGCTGGTCCAGAAGTATTGCTCGAGCGTCTCTGCTTCGATGACGCTGCGCAGCGTGCGGTTGACTTCGGCGATGCTGCGGCGATTTTTGGCTGGCTGGTTTGCCATCGCGCTTATCTCGGCTCTTTGCCAGGCTGATAGCGGCTGAGCACAAATTGTAGCGGATCCGCATCTGGCGGGATGATAACCTGGCGGCTGCGGCCCGCGCTCGTCTCTTCGCCGATTGCGCCCAGTTCTTCCAGCAGGTCGATGATGCGGGCGGCGCGCGGATAGCCCAAACCGAGTTTTCGCTGGAGCAACGATGCCGATGCCTCGCCACTGGCCGCAACCAGCCGCAGCACTTCTTCCAGCATGGGATCGGTCTCGCCGAGGAATTGCTGGCGTTTCAAGATGCCTTCCCAGGGCACGCCGCCATTGGCAGGGAGCACGCCGGCTTGAATGCGCAGCATCCACTCATCGCGCCAGTGCTGGACGACTTCGCGCACATCATCTTCGGATACGAAGCAGCCCTGGACACGCCGCGGAGCTGCTGCATCGGGCGACAAGAAGAGCATATCGCCGCGACCCAACAGATTCTCGGCGCCAACCCGGTCGATGATCACGCGGGAATCGCCGCTGCTCGCCACCGCAAAGCCGATGCGCGCCGGGAAGTTGGCTTTGATGACGCCGGTGATGACATTCACGCTGGGGCGCTGTGTGGCGACTATCAGATGCATGCCCACTGCTCGCGCTTTTTGTGCCAAGCGCGCAACTGACTCTTGTGTTTCTTCTGGGCTGCTGAGCATCAGATCGCCGATTTCGTCTATCAAAATGACGATATGCGGCAACTGGCCTGTCGAATGGTCATCGACCATCATCTCGGCGTTGAATTCGGCTAGCTGCTTCACGCCCTTGCGTTCCAGCAATTGGTAGCGCCGTTCCATCTCGCGCACGCACCATTGCAACACGCCCACGATGCGCTCGGGCACAATCTCGACGGGACCCAGCAAGTGCGGGATGCCGTTGAAGCGCGCCAATTCCACCATCTTCGGGTCGAGCATAACCAGGCGCAGCTCGGCAGGCGAGAATTGCATCAGCAGCGAAGTCGCGATGCAGGCAATGCAAACCGACTTGCCAGAGCCTGTCGAGCCAGCGATGAGCAGGTGCGGCATCTGCGCCAGGTCGAAGCCGACCGGCACGCCCATCACATCTCTGCCCAGCGGGATGCTCAGCGCCGAGTTTGCAGCCGCTTGCTGGCGATAGGTTTCGCTTTGCAGCACATTGCGCAGCGCGACTGTGCTTGGCGCACGGTTGGGCACTTCGATGCCCATGTAGTTGGTGCCGGGCACGGGCGTTTCCATGCGCAGCCGTTTCGCCGCCAAAGCCAGCGCCAGGTCTCGTGAATAGCCGGCGATCTTACTCATGCGGATGCGCTCTGTGCCATCATCTTTGTGCGGTTGCAGGGCATAGCGAGTCACTGTCGGGCCAACTTGCACCTCGGCGACCGTGACATCGAGGTCGAATTCCAGCAGCGTATTCTCGATCAGTCGCGCATTGTGTTCGGTCTCGTCGGCAGCGGGCATCTGCAAGTCCAGCGCCGTCAAGCTGTCGATGGCTGGCAAGGAGTTTCGCCAGATTTCCGCACTATCGACCTGGGCGTGGCCGCTTGAACTTGTTGCCTGGCGGGGGCTGCGCTTTGCTCCGTTTCCGTTGGCTTTGCGGGTCTCATTTTTCGCTGGCTGGGCGCGACCGGCTGTCGATGGGGCGGGCGTTGCTGGCGGCCGTTCGCGAGGCGGATTAGGGCGAATTCGCTCGACCGAGGGGGGCACCGCGCTGCCAATGGCTTGCGGCACCGGCGACTGGTCGGGCAGGGTGTCGGGGTTGGGTCGGATGCGCATAATCGGCTTGCGATAGCCGGGCTGCTCGACCAATTGCTTGTACAAGGATTGCACCTGGTCGTTTGGAGATGGGCTATCGGACTCAACGCGGTCGCTCATCTTCTGCAGACGGTCGCCCAGCCGCCCCAGCGCATTCGTCAGCGTGCTGCCGCGCAAGCCCAGCGCAAATATGCCGCTGCCCGCTGCAATCAGCCCGAAGAGACCCAGCGCCAACTCTCTGCCCATGATCCAATAAAAGGGGTAACTGAGCCCCCAGCCGATCACGCCGCCGCCCCCACCCGAGCGCGCCAATGCCCTCAATTCACTTTCGCCGCTGCCCAGGTGCAAGATCGCCAGGGTAGCCAAGAAAGCCAACTCCAACGCCAGCATGCGCCCGGCGGTGAGCGAGATGCGGATGCCAGCTTTGGGCAGCCACAACACCGCGCCCATAGCAAAGAGCGCGCCAGCCACAAAGATTGCGCCATCGCCGCACAACGAGGACAGCATATTTGCCCAGCTGACAGCCACCAGCGCATCGCCAGCCATAAAAAGGGAGATGAACGACAAGATGCCGAACACGATCAACGCAAAGCCGACTACTTCGCTGATCCAGGGCGGCATGCTCTCACGAAGGTCTTGCCAAAAGTCAAATTCCCCCGGCGCATCATCCAACGCGCGGATGACTTCGTCGGCAGATGTCTGCGGCGCTGGCATGTAGAACTCGTCCGCCTCAGGCGATAGCGATTTGCTAGGCTGCTGCTGCACTCTCAAACTCACGGATAACTACTGGAAGGCCACGCAACAGTATACTCAGATTTCTCGGGCGCACTGGACAAAAGCGCAGCTATTGCTGCTGAATTTCTTGTTGCAGAATCAGATCGGTGACAGCCTGGATCGCCACGCGCTGTTTGCGATAGAGGTCGGCTTCGCTCATGCTCAAGCGGCGCGCCACTTCGCGGACTTTGCGGTTTTCCAAAAAGCGCAACTGAAGGATGTTGTACAGCGTCCATTCCGGGCTCATCATTTTGCGTTCGCCCTGGGGCCGCAGCTCGCCAATCGAGTCTTCCAGCAGCTTGCGCAGCGCATTGACCGGCGTCAACTCGCCATGGCGGATGCGGCTTTGCACCACATGCAGCTTGATGAGGTTGCTCTGCGTGATGCCGCTGCCACCCCAATAATGTCGCAGCGCAGCGCGCACCTGCTCGAACAATTCATCGCGCTCGGGCAGGTTGTTGCGGCCTGCCAAAGCGGGATTCGCTTGTCGATACTCCAGCTGTAGCGCTCTCGACCGCGTCATCTGGAATTGTGGCAGCAAGCCTTCCATCAGGTTGTACATCTCCGATTGCAGGCGCATGTCGTCCAGGCTGGTTTCGACGCGCCGGATGAAAGTGCCCAGATGACCGCTGGCGATTTCTTCTGCCAATTCGTCGCTGCCGTTGCGCATGCCCACAACGCCAATGGGCAGCGCCTGGGTTCCATCTGCGCCGACGCGATTGCTATGCAGCGCGATCAACACATAATCGCGCCAGTGCAGCGGATGCGCCAGCCGCGCTTCGGCACTGTTCTCGCCGATCTGTTCGAGCAGCTGCGTCTCTTCCAACAAATCCGCCTCGTCAAAGTCCAGGCTGCCGACCTGGCTGATGAATTCTGGTTGGGCGCGTTCGAAGCTGATGACGAAAGCGCGGTCGATGCGCAGGTAGTCGCAGATCGATTCGGTCGTGGCCGCAATCAGCTGGCTGAGGTCGCTGTGCGTCAACACGCGGTCGCCAAGCGTTTGCAATTTGCTGATCTGCTCACCATCTTCATCGCGATAGATGAAGAACTTTTCGATGTAGGGCAGGGCGAGCGAAACGAACCACTGCCACAGCAACACCGCGCCCACCACGGCCGGCGCAGTGAACACATCGCCGCGCAGGCTCAATATGCGCGTGGCTTGTGCGGTGAAATTGACGACCCCCAGCGCGATCAAGCCGGTCGCGGGTCCACGCAGCAAAAAGTCCAGCAGCTGTTTTTTGACCAGGCGGTCGGGGATATCCGAACCAAAAAAATACAGCGGGTAGGACAAGAAGAGCAGCATCAAAATGATGACGACATTGGCTGTGTTGATGAGCAACAAGCCAAATAACGAGAATTCATCGCCGGGGTTCAACAAGACCGAATACGGGAAGATGCCCAAAGCCGGGGTCAGAAATGCGATCTGCAAGTAAGCCATTCGGCGGGCGCTGGCCCGGGTCAAACAGCGTTTGCGCGCTCGCTGTACATTATAGAATGCGAAGCCGGTCGCCAGCCCAAAGTAGAGCAGGTACAACGCGAATAGGGGTGCCGCGGCAATGCTGAGCTCGCCAGCGGCCAGCACGAATTCAAACAAAGAATCGGAAAGCGCCGCCGCCAACAAGAAACCTGCGCCAACCAGGTAGAGCAGACGCAGCGCGCGCCGGCGTCGTCCGCGTGATGGCAAGCCTGTCGTCGCCAAAAGCGCATCGGACAGATGCACCAGAGCGGCCGGTACAAAAGCGATGCCGACCCATTGCAAGCGCGAGGCGATTTCGTGGGCTGTGTGCGCCGGCTCCAGCGAGATGAAGGCATCGGCGACATACGCGACGGTCACGCAGGCCAGCACAGCCGCGCCCGCCTTTGCCACGCGATTGTTCAAATTGCGCGTCAAGTTGAAGAGCAACAGCGATACCGCGGTCAAGGCGTTGCCAGCCGTCAATGTCTCGTTGACCGCCAGCAGCAATTCAGTCAGCAAATCCAAGCCAGTCGTGCCTCACAGCAGTTTGGTCGAGCCAAAGCGACAGGGCATGTCGCTATCCATTTTACAAGCATAGACGATATACAGCCGCAGCGACGCGCTCAAATTGACAAGCTAAAGAACAGTGCGATCTCACGATTGGCAAAGTGATGGTCGTTAAAGCCACAAAAGGCAAATCCCTGCGCCTGGGCAAAGCCGATGGCGGGATAGTTGGTGGTGGGGATCTCGAAGATAATCTGGTGCAAGCGGAATTCGCTCGCCCACACGCGCGCCACATGCACCAGCCGGGCACCCAGACTGCGCCGGCGATGCTGCAGATCGACGACCAGATCTTGCAGATAGGCGACTCGGCCGGCCGAATCCAAGCGCATAGTGACATAGCCCACAATCTGTCCGTTGCGCGAGTCTTCGACGACTACGAAGCAGCTGTCCATCCCCAGAGCCATCAGCAGCTTTCGCTCGTCTACCGGGTGCTGGGACACCAACTGGCGAGGAAGGCGCTGTCTGCGACAGTTGACATGAATCTCGCCCCCGCCGTCGTTCACGGTCATCTGCCAAACATAGTCGGACTGGAAGCTGGAATCGAGCGCCAGGCAACGCGGCAGATCATCTTCTACGGCATCGCGGAATGTGAGCTTGGCCGGATCCAAATTTGGGCTTTGCAAGGCGGCATATCCTTCGCTATTCAGCACATCAAGCCTAGGCCTGGTGGAGCCGTATCTCGGTGGCAGGCTCCGCCACAAAGAAAAACCCCACTACGATTCGAGCGGGGTCATTGTACAAGACAAATGCCGAGCGGGCTGTGCTACCGCGGCGAAAATCTCGATCAGATTTCGTAGAGATAATCTCGCAAGATCACATGTGCCGAAGACTGCCGCAAGCGGTTGAGCGCCTGGGCTTCCAGCTGGCGGACGCGCTCGCGGGTTACGCCGATGGTGTTGCCCACTTCTTCCAGCGTATAGACGCGGCCATCGGCCAGCCCATAACGCAGGCGCAGGATCTGTGCTTCGCGATCGGGCAGCTTGTCCAGGGCTTGCTGGAGCTGCGTGTGCAACAAATGCGTGGTTACTTCGTCCGATGGCGCCGGGCTGTTGCTATCTTCCACGAAGTCGCCAAAGCTGGAATCGCCTTCGTCGTCGATCGGCGATTCCAGGCTGACCGGTCGGCGCGAAATCTCCAGCAGATTCTCGACCTTGTCGGGCGTCGTGTCCATCTCGCGCGCGACTTCGGCGGGCGTGGCATCACGACCGAATTCTTGCTGCAGCTGCAATTGCACGCGGCGCATGCGGTTTAGCTGGTCGCCCATGTGCACCGGCACGCGGATCGTCCGTCCCTGGTCGGCGACTGCGCGGCTGACCGCCTGGCGGATCCACCAAGTCGCGTAGGTGCTGAACTTGTGCCCGCGCTGATATTCGAACTTGTTGGTGGCGCGGATCAAGCCGATGTTGCCCTCTTGAATCAAATCCAGGAAGGGAACGCCGCGTCCAATGTATTTCTTCGCCACACTGATGACCAGCCTGGCGTTGGCGCGGATGAGGTGCTCTTGGGCTTGCTCACCATCCATCATGGTCTCGCGCAAGACTTGTTCTTCGCTCCAGCTCAAGACTTCGATCGCCTGGCTGTCGGCGTCATTCAGGCGCACACGAGCGAATTCGGCCGCTTCCATGCGCTTGGCCAGCATGACCTCTTCGCTGGCGGTGAGCAGCGGCACGCGGCCCGCTTCTTTGAGATATAAGCCGACGACATCATCGGTATCCAGCGCGGCTTGATAGCCGGCATCGGCAGTGAGGTCTTTGCGCAGTACGCGGAAGAGCGTTTCGCGCTCGTCCTTTTGCTCGATATCTTCGTCCGCTTCGTCGGCAAGCGTCTCGGCGACCAGCTTGGCATCTGCGACATCGACATCGTCGGCGGCTTTGCTTGGCTCGGCGACGAGTTCCACGCCCGCTTCGACCAGCCCGTCCATCAAGTCGTCGAGCAAATCGATATCGTTTTCGACATCGGGCACCAACTGCAAGATATCGTTATGCGTAACAAAGCCGCGTGCATTGGCGCTCTGCACCAGCTGCTTGTGCAGGCGATCCACAAGCTGCTTGCGCGTCTCGTCGCGCCCGTTCAGAGTTGTTACGCTTTCCAGCACTGCTTCCACAGATTCGCCTTTCCGCTGACCAGCTTGCAACCCAACACAAGGTTGACTTGCAACTTGCGCCAAACGCACTTTTTTGCCAAGAGCTGAAGCTAAGCAATAAACTAGCGGTCTTCTACCCGCCCGCTCCGACACCAATTGATACACGGTGGCAGCGGAAAAGTCGAATTATTCTTGTCAGCCTGCCTTTGTTCGCGAAGAAATGGTCGCGCTCCCAGCCGTCAATATAACCCGATTTTAGCGTTTGTCAAGTTTTTCACAAAGTGAATCGCTGGGTTGCTGGTCAAGGCTATGATACACTGTATTCGTTGACGAAATCAATGCGGTGGTCAATCTTGTTCAATCGACCGAACGAACCGGCCTATGCCATGCTCAAGTTGATGTTGACGGTCGCACTGGTCTTCCTGCTGGCTTTGGCTTTGTTGGTGCTGTCGCCATTGCTGCTCATTTATGGCGCGGTCACCGATATCGCGCAGCTTGCTTCGCTCAGTAGCGGCTTGCAATTGCTGGCGGTTGGGCTGCTGGTGGCGACGCTGCCGCTGGCCGGCACACTGGGACTGGCCGGGATCACCCTGGATTCACTATCCAGCCTGTTGGTCAAACGCAAGCGCAAGCGGAAACGGCGCAGTGACCGATCGGTGCGAGCAGCCTTCCTCGCGGGCTTGTCCGGTGCAGAACGCGCCCGACTGCGGCAGAAACTGGCGGAAGCCCGACTGATGATCGCCGAAGACGGCGTCTTGGTCCCGAGCGAAAACCAGGCAGTGGCAGACCAAGACAAAGCTGGTTATTCGTGCAACTTGCACAAGTAAAATTCAAAAATGCCTAAGGATTTATCCTCGCGTTGACAGGGTGCGCTGGCGATACTAGACTGCTGGCGCATGCAAGTTCAAACCAGCGACATGCAACGAGGACTATCAGCATGACCAGGCGCAGGCGCGGAACACGAATCGGAATGGAGATCGGCGCAGACGCTTCCGAATAGCTGATGCAGAGTCGGATTGATAGTTGCCCAGGCGCGCCCTGATCTCGAAATGGTCGGGGCGTTTTGATTTATGGAGAGCGCAGTGATGAAACCAATACGCGCGGGAGTCTATGGCGGTTCGGGTTATGCGGGCTTGGACCTGGTCGAGATCCTGTCCGCGCATCCCCATGTTGAATTGGCATTCGCTACTTCCAACACATACCAAGGCGATCCAGTGCCCAACGCGAACTTGTGCTTTGTCCCGCCCGGTTGTGCGCCGCTGGAGGCAGTCGATGTCATATTCCTGGCGCTGCCGCACCGGGCATCGGCAGCCATGGCCAAGCGGGGAATCGAAGCCCGGGTCAAAGTTGTCGACCTGTCTGCCGATCTGCGCATGGACAGTCCCGAAGCCTACCAAGCCCATTACCACACGCCGCATCCGCATCCCGAGTTGCTGCCAGCGCCGTATGGCTTGCCCGAGATCAACCGCGCGGAATTGACCGGTGTCGATGTGGTTGCCACGCCCGGCTGTTACCCGACCACCGCGCTGCTGGGGCTGTATCCTCTGCTGCGGCACAACGCGCTGTCTGCCGATGCGCCCGTTTTCATAGACGCCAAGTCGGGCGTGACCGGCGCGGGCCGCAAACCATCGCTTTCCACGCACTTCGCCGAAGTCTACAGCAACCTCATCCCCTACAAGACCGGACGCAGCCACCGGCACATCGGCGAGCTGGAGCAAGAGGCGCACAAGCTGATGCCGCGCATGGGTCCCATCATCTTCTGCCCGCATCTGTTGCCGGTTGACCGCGGCTTGATGGCCAGCATCTATGTCACGCTGAACGACTCGTTCGACAGCAGCCAGGCGCAAGACCTGTTTGCCGAAGCCTATTCTGGCGAACCGCTTGTGGAGCTGCTGCCGCCGGGCGAGCAGGCGACGCTCAAACACGCCGTCAAAACCAACCGCTGTGCCATCAGCCTCACCCCAGTGCTGGAGCGCTACTTGCATATCACCAGCGTTACCGACAACCTGCGCAAGGGCGCGGCCAGCCAGGCTGTGCAAAATATGAACCTGATGTTTGGCATCGACGAGACCACGGGGCTGATCTAGTGCGCCAGTCTATCAGCGTCATCAAAATCTCGGGTCATCACCTGGATGATGAACATTCGCTGCGGGATTTCGCAGGCACAGTGGCGCGCGCGGACGAGCAAGCGGTCATCGTGCACGGCGGCGGCGCCGAGATCACGCAGCTGCAGCAACAGCTCGGTATTGCGCCGCGTTATGTCGATGGGCTGCGCGTAACCGATGCCGACTCGCTGGCGCTGGTCGAGATGGCGCTGTGCGGCACAGTCAACAAGCGGCTGGTGCGGCATCTGTTGGCGGCGGGCGTGGATGCGCAAGGCATGTCGGGCGTGGATCGTGGCCTGGTGCGCGCGCGGCAGATGCAGCACGACCAGGTCGATATGGGCTTCACGGGCACAGTCGTTTCTGTGCGGGCGCAAGTCCTCTGCGACCTGTTTGCCCTGGGTGTCACGCCGGTGATTGCGCCGGTCAGCCTGGGCGATACCAGCAATTTCAACTTGAATGCCGACCCGGTGGCTGGCGCGATTGCGGCGGCGCTGGGCGCGGACACGGTCGTCTATATATCCAATGTCGCTGGCGTGCAGGCACAGGGCGAAATCGTCCCCACTTTGACGCGGCGGGGTGCAGAAGAACTAATCGCCAGCGGCGTGATCTCGGGCGGGATGATTCCCAAAGTGCGGTCGGCGCTGGATGTGCTATCATCGGGCGTGCCTCGCGCGGTGATCACCGACTTGGCCGGCTGGGCGACCGGCGGCGGCACGAGCTTTGTGCGCGATATGTGAATAATCTGAGTGAAATTGCCAACGCAAACAGCAAGCGAGGGAATATGTCAATCACAGCAGATGTCATTCAAAAAGACAAAGATTACAGCGTGCCGGTGGCGGCGCGTCCCGATTTCGTGCTGGCGCGCGGCGAGGGCGTCACTGTTTACGATGCCGATGGCAAAGCCTATACCGACTGGGTGGCTGGCATCGCCGTCAATGCGCTGGGTTATGGCGATGCAGAATTGCAGCGTGCGGTTGCCGCCCAGATGGACACGGGCTTGATCCATGTCAGCGGCTTGTATCACACCCAGCCCATGGTCGAGTTGGCGCAAGCGCTCTGCGACATGTCCTTCGCCGACAAAGCCTATTTTTGCAACAGCGGGGCAGAGGCGGTGGAAGGCGCGCTGAAGTTCGCCCGCAAGTTTGCTTATGTCAACGAACGCGCGAACAAGACCAAGGTCGTCAGCTTCAGCGATGCTTTTCATGGTCGCACGATGGGCGCGCTGGCAGTGACGCCAAAACCGAAATACCAGACGCCATTCAAGCCCATGGTGCCGGGCGCGGTCGTTGGCGAATTCAACAGCATCGAAAGCGCGCGCGAGCTGATAGACGCCGATACAGTCGCAGTGATCATCGAGCCGATCCAGGGCGAGGGCGGCATCAATGTAGCCAGCGCCGAGTTCATGCAGGCTTTGCGTGCGCAATGCGACGTGCACGATGCCGCGCTGATCTTTGACGAAATTCAATGTGGTTTGGGTCGCACGGGCGAACTGTGGGCGCACAGCATCGCCGGTGTTTCGCCGGATATCATGGTGCTGGCGAAACCGCTGGCTGGCGGATTGCCCATTGGCGCGATCCTGGTGACGGACGAAATCGCGGGGGCCATGAGCCCGGGCGACCACGGTTCGACCTTTTCTGGCGGGGCGGTGGTGATGCAAGCCGCGCAGGTCGTCATCAATCGGATTACCAGCTCCGGCTTCCTGGAGCATGTGAGCGAGGTCGGCGAGTATCTGCTGGAGCGGCTGTCCGAGCTGAACAGCCCGCATATTGTCGATGTGCGCGGACGCGGTCTGATGGCTGGCATAGAGCTGGATATCGCGCCCGGCGGCATTGTGCAAGCCGGCTATGAACACGGCCTGCTGCTGGTCAGCTCGGGCACGAATGTCATTCGTTTCGTCCCACCGCTGATCATCCAAAAGGCGCATGTGGATGAACTGATCGACAAGCTGACGCAAATTCTGGAGACGATTGATGACGGCGATTAGTCCTTCTATTGACGGCGTGGCTGGCTTTC
>DAOUJB010000211.1:0-5204 GCA_034423155.1 Anaerolineae bacterium
CAACCGCCGCGGATGAATTCGGAATGTTCCACCGTCACAAAGGCATCTGGCTTGATAGTGTGAATGATGCGGATGACCTGCGGCAAGTCGCGCCGATGCACGATGACGCGCAATTCTTCGACCTCGCCGTGCGCGCCTTCGCCCATGATCTCGGTTACGCCATGCCCGGCCTCCCGCAGCGCCAACGCCATATTGTGCGCAGTTTCCCGCGAGGCGATGGCGGTTATGCACTCGTAGGCTTTGACGAAACGGTTCTCCACCTGCACGCCGACGAACCCGCCAACCGCGAAGCCCAGCACATAGGCCGCCAGCTTGGGCAGATTCTCCAGATCGGTGATGACTTGACCAGCCGTATATGCGAAAAGCAGCGACTCCAACGCGGCGAATCCAAAGCTCCAGGCGCGCCGCCCCCGCGAAACCAGGATGAGCCGCACTGTGCCGATCACATTGTTGCTGACGCGCAGCAGAAAGATGAAGAGCGGGATAGCCAAAGAATCGAGGGGCATGGCGGTCGCGTATTGGGCTCGTTCGACGCATCCAGTGTAGCAGATACTGGCCGCGCCACCGACACC
This sequence comes from Anaerolineae bacterium, assembly GCA_034423155.1. Lineage (GTDB taxonomy): Bacteria > Chloroflexota > Anaerolineae > Aggregatilineales > Phototrophicaceae > UBA6055. The sequence goes on from DAOUJB010000211.1 coordinate 573, forward strand.
CGCCCTAGCCAGAATCGAGCGCCTATGGTCAACTGTGCAGTTGAGGTGACCCATGTCGCAAAGCCCCAATGCGCTGCTCGAACAATACCAGGTGCAGCCCAAGAAAAGCCTGGGCCAGCATTTCATGCACGATCCGGGCACGCTGGCGAAGCTGGTCGCGGCAGCCGAAATCACAGCGGTGGACACGGTGGTCGAAGTCGGAGCCGGCACCGGCGCATTGACCGACCTGCTGGCGGCGCATGCCCGGCAAGTCTATGCCATCGAGGTCGATACGCGCTTGCAACCAATCCTGGAGGACCGCTTTGACGATGCGGACAATGTCTATCTCGTCTTCGGCGACATCCTCAAGCTGGATATTGCGGCGCTGCTGGGCGCGGGCGATTATGTCGTGGTGGCGAATGTGCCCTATTACATCAGCAGCGCCATCATTTGGCATTTTATCGAGTCGCGGTTGCCGCCGAGCCGCCTGGTACTGACCATGCAATACGAAGTCGCCGAGCGCATTGTGGGGGGTGCGGGCGCGCAGAATCTGCTGTCAATGGCAGCGCAGTTCTATGGACGGGCGCGCATCATCGGCAAGCTGAGCCCGGCGGTATTCGTGCCACGCCCCCATATCAACAGCGCCATCGTGCGCATCGACACGCATGCTGCGCCACCGGTAGAGGTGCCGGGAGCAGCGGCTTTCTTCCGTGTCTTGCGCGCCGGCTTCAGCCAAAAACGCAAACAACTGAAGAACTCGCTTGCCAGCGGCTTGGGCATCAAAGCGGCGGCGGCGGGGCGCTTGCTGCGCGAGGCAGATATCGATCCCCAACGGCGCGCCGAAACCTTGTCTCTGGATGAATGGGCGCGCCTGACGCGGGCAGTTAATAGTCTTGTAAGCAACTCTTGACTTATGATGGTGCTAGGGACAGGCAAGTTGGACGGGCAGAAGGAGAGCATACGATGAGCGCGGAAGTGACGACATTGGGCGGCGGCTGCTTTTGGTGCGTCGAGGCGATCTACAACCAGCTACAGGGAGTCGAGTCGGCGATTTCGGGATATATGGGCGGACATGTCGAAAACCCGACCTATGAACAAGTCTGCGGCAAGATGACGGGACATGCCGAAGTCGTGCAGGTGACTTTTGACAACGAGGTGCTGAGTTTCCAGGATATCTTGAATATCTTTTTCACTGTGCACGATCCCACCACGCTCAACCGCCAGGGTCCGGACATCGGTCCGCAGTATCGGTCTGGCATCTGGTATCACAGCGAAGCCCAGCGAAAAATCGCCGAGGCGACGATACAGCGGCTTGATGACGAGGGCTTGTACAACAGCAAGATCGTCACGGAAGTAAGCCCGGCCGACACATTCTGGGTCGCCGAAGGCTATCATCAGGGCTACTTCCTCAACAATTCGCGGCAGGGCTATTGCGCCTATGTAGTCGCGCCCAAAGTAGCCAAGTTTCGCAAGCAATACTTTGATCGCTTGAAGGCCTGATGCGTCGATTGCCAGGTTGAATCAAGGCAGCGCCAAACCCGAATAGCGGACAATCCCTACACGACGCAATTCCCCATCGGCGTGACATGCCCGGCGCTGATCCAGCCGCGCAAGCCGTGATAATCCACCTGGAACCAGCCCGCCGTCCGCGAAAGCGCCACCAGCGTCACATCGAAGGGAATCGTCTGTCCCAACAGCGCGCCAGCCGGCGCATCGCGGAAGTTCAGCATGTAATTCGTGCGCACCAGGCAGCCGCGCAGGATGGTCGTCGGCAGCGCGGTCGGCATGGGCAACTGCGAAGGCAGCGGGGCGTTGCTGACAAGGACGAGCGTACCGGGCCGGTTGATCGAGGCGCAGGTGTAGCCCTCGCGCAAAACAGACGCCAGCGCAGAAACCGCCCGTGGCGATGTCGCCGCGTCCAGGAACATCAGCCCGCCATACCCTCGATCCGGCGGGAAGCAGACTTCCACGCCCTGCTCGACGAAACCCCAGACATCCAGCGCGTCCAGGAAACCCAGGTCGATGACCCAGTCGATGCCGACGCCAGCCGCGCCCAGCCGCTGGAATTGCACGCCGCTGCGCAGGCCATGCGAGGCCGCCAGTCCATAACCCTGCCGCGTCAGCCACTCGCCGGAATGGGCTTGCAGGCGGGCGGTCTGGGTGGGCGTGACGGTCGGTGAAGCGCCCCCGCGGCCATTGCCATCATCATTGTCGCTGCCACTGTCGGTCCTGCGACGAGGCGGCGGTTGCGGCGCGCGCAAGGCCGATTCATAAGCGCCGATATCGCACAGGGTGCCGGCCGGCTGCGGGCGGGGAGCGTTGCGTTGGTCGCTGGTCACATCCGTCAGGCAAGCGGCCGCCTCGAGGGCCGGGCTGCCGGCCAGCAGCTCGTGATAGGGCGGCGTCCCCGTCGTGGCCGTGTCAAGCAGCGGGTCGCCGCTCAGCGCCGGATTGCAAGAGCCGTCTTGGATCAGATTGCCGACATTCTCGGTGATGAATTGCTCGCCGGCGCAGTCGCCCTCGGGGTTGCCAGCGAGGAGGCTGTTGCGCAGCCGGACGATGGGGGCGGCATTGTGGCCATCCGGGTGGTGGACATAAAGCCCGCGGCTGACATTGCCGACGACAGTTAAATGCGAAAGCGTAGCGCTTACCGTGTTTGCGAGAGAAATACCTACGGAATTGTTGCCGCTAAAGGTGCTGTTGCTTATGGTGACAGTAAACTGGGCATCATATCCGACAATATTGATCAACCATTTGGGATCTCCCGGAGTGCCGTTATTGATGAAAGCGCTATTCTCAATCGTCACTGATTTTGTCCCGCTGAGAGACTCAAGATTCATGATATCCCCACCGTGGGCGCTTCTATTACTGGTGAATAGGGAATCCCTGATGGTGACGGAATAGTCGCCTTCCGATACGCCTACGATCACGCCGCCTCGCGATATATCATCTTCCGAAGGCAGAGCCCGGTTATCGGTCACGGTGCTGTTCTGAATGGCGAGGGTCGCACCGGCTCCGAGGTAGATCGCGCCGCCACCGACGGACGAGTAGCCGCCGCTCAGCGTCAAGTTGTCCAGTGTCAAATTGCCGCGCACTTCAAATATGCGGTGCGAATTATTGCCGCTGATGGTGTTGCCGTTGCCCTGGACGGTGATCACGCTGCCCGAGGTGATGTTGATCAGGAAGTTATGGGAGTAAGACTGTCCGCTGCCGGTCAGGACGATGGTGTCGGCATTGTTGGTCGTACCATCAATATCGGTATAGGTGCAACTGCCGACGGGAGTATCGTCATTGGCGGTGGCGAAGGCGTCGTGCAGGGTGCAGTTTGCGTTTACCTGGATGTCAGCGGCCTGCGCCCTGCCTGCCGACCAAAACAGCAGCAGCGGAAGCAGCAAAAACAGAATTGCGCTGGGATGCTGCGGCCGGGCAATCATGGCGCGCGCGCGGGGGGGGGGGGGCGGAGCGCGTTAGTCAGATATTTTTCAATCATAATAGCCCACACAATGAATCATAAGCGACAGTATGCTATACATTGTGCAACACATGAGTCATAAATGCAAGCAATTCGTCCGACCAAAATGGCGATTGCGTCAAATTGATGATTCGCTGGAAGCCGCGCCTTGGTTTCGCGGGACCTACCTGATTTTCTCTGCGGTCCAAAAAATAATCCCCCCAAAAACCATTGGAGGGATTCCGGTCGTTGGCCGACTGCGATTGTGGCTAGCTCGCGCCGCCAGTCACGCTGACGGGGATCTGCCGCGGGGTGTGCGCCTCGGCTTTGGGCAGGCTGATTGTCAGCACGCCGTCTTCGAGGCTGGCGCTCACGGCGTCGCCATCGACGATGCCCGGGAAGCGCAGGCTGCGGCTGAACTTGCCGGCGCGGCGCTCGCGGATGAGCAACTTGCTGTCTTCGCCGAGCGCTTCGCTGACCGTCTCGCCGCTGATGGTCAGCACATCTTCGTGAATGCTGACGCTGATGTCAGCCAGCTTGACGCCGGGCAGATTGGCTCGCAGCGTATAACCAGCGGCGGTTTCTTCGACATCCAGCGCCAGCCCAACGGGGAGGTTGGCGAATTCGCTGCGGTCGCCCAAGAGCGGGCGGGCATCGTGCAGCAAGCGGTCAACCATGCGGAAGTAGGGATTGCGGGTGCGGTACAACATGATTTGGTCTCCTTTTTTGCCTTCTCGACTTACACCTTTAGAGTAAGCGCGTTGCATAAGAGAAACAGAAGCGCCGCATAAACGCTGCGAATGAAGCGCATAAGCAGATTGTTAGCGGGCAACATTGCCGCATGTTCAGTTTTGAGCGAGCTGGTGCTATGATGGACGCATTCTTGACCGAACATTGCAGCAGGATGGGACGATGCGCGCAGGCGTGGATATTGGCGGCACTTTCACCGATCTTGTGCTGAGCGAAGGCGGGCGGCTGTCCATACATAAATTGCTCAGCTCACCTACCCAGCCCGAGCGAGCCATGCTGGCTGGTTTGGAAGAGCTGGCACCCGGAGGCATCGCGGCGCTGCAGCAAGTGGCGCATGGCTCGACTGTCGCTACCAATGCCATTTTGGAACGCAAAGGCGCGCGCGCGGCGCTGCTGACGACGGCCGGCTTTCGTGATTTGCTTTTCATCGGGCGGCAAGACCGACCCGATCT
>DAOUJB010000212.1:0-4703 GCA_034423155.1 Anaerolineae bacterium
CGTGTTACAACTATGACGCAATCGCAGCCGAGGCAAGCCATGCGCGTCGCACTTGTCAGCGAAACTTTTCTGCCCAAGGTCGATGGCATCGTCAAGGTGGCTTGTCTGCTGCTTGATCATTTGTCTGCGCGCGGCATCGAGGCCATGATGATCGCGCCGCGCTATGGCGAAGACCAGCGCTACAACAATGTGCCCGTCCGCAGCCTGCCCAGCATGGCAGTTCCGCTCTATCCAGAAGCGCGCCTCGGCTTTGCCACAACGGGGCTTTTTCGTGATTTAGCCGCATTCCAGCCCGATATCGCCCATCTCTTTCATCCGGTCATGGCCGGCATTCCGACTATGGCGATGCTAAAGTGGCTGGGCGTGCGGACTGTGGCGTCTTTCCACCTCGACTATGCGCGGCTGGCCAGCCAATTCCAGGTGGGCGGATTGCGCCTGGATATCATGCGTCCGCTCATCGATCAATTGACGCGGCGGGTCTTCAACTGGGCAGATCTGCGGCTCGCGCCATCACAACTCGTGCAGGGACAGATGCAAGCTTTGGGCATACGCGATGTTGGCTTGTGGCGGCGCGGGGTCGATGCCGAAGCTTTTCACCCCCGTTTCCGCTCGGGGACCATGCGCGCCGAGATGAGCCAAGGCTGCCCAGACGACACGCTGCTGGTCTATGTAGGGCGCTTGTCCGATGAAAAACAGCTGGAGCACATCCGCCCCGCCCTGCAGCATCTGCCCAATACGCGCCTGGCGCTGGTGGGCGATGGGCCTGCGCGACCGCGGCTGGAACAAGCCTTCGCCGGTCTGCCCGTGTACTTCATGGGCTACCTGCGCGGAGACAGGCTGGCCAGCGCGTATGCCAGCGCCGATATCTTCGTGTTCCCCTCGCGACTGGAGACATTCGGCTTGGTCGTGGTCGAGGCGATGGCAGCGGGCTTGCCGGTCGTGGCCGCGCGAGTCGGCGGCGTGGCAGAAGTTGTGCGCGAAGGCAGCAACGGCTATACATTCGAAAGCGGCGACAGCGGCGGGCTGGTGCAGGGCATCCGCGCGATTGCAGATGACCGCGAGAACATGCGCTGGATGGGGCGACAAGCGCGCGCCTTTGCCGAAACACAAAGCTGGGACGAGATTATGGATGAATTGATAGCGGAATACGAAAGACTAATCGTCAAGCACTGACGCGGTTCGCCTCAGCCGCGCAGCACCCGCCGCACCGCCTCGACCACCCGCCCATGCTGCTGTCCGTTGCTGATGATCATGCCGGCGTTGGGCAGAGTCTCCCCGCGCGAGAAATCCAGCTCCTCGCCGTCCAGCCCCGTCGCCAGGCCGCCAGCCGCCTGCACCAGGGCCACGCCAGCCGCGTGATCCCAGACCTTGTGCGCATAATCACTGCCCGGACGCGGCAAACGCATATACAAATCGGCAATGCCACAAGCCACCAGCGCATATTTCTCCATGCTGTCCAGCTCAATGATGCGCGCGTTGCCCAAGCCCGCCAGTTCCCGCGCCCGCCCCATGCGCGATTTGCTGGCATGCGCCCGCTCGTAGCTCTGCACGGCGACGATTTCAGCGACATCGCGCCGCGCCGACACCATCACGCGTCGGCCAGCGCCGCCCGCCAATGGCGCTTGATAGGCTCGGCCGCCCTCCGTATAAAACAGCGCACCAAGACCATCTTCCCCCTGACTCGTCGGGGGGACTGAGGGGGGTCTGCCCTCTCCTGCGTTATAGCCCGGCGCCGCCACGATGCCTTCGGCAATCCGCCCATCGACCAACAGACCACAGGCGATCGCATAATGTCGCCGCGCCAGGAATCCTTTTGTGCCATCGATGGGGTCGATCACCCAGGTGCGCCGAGCACGCTTGCCCGCGCCGAAATCGAGCCAAGCCAATAGCTGCGCCTCGCTGATTGTCTCGCCCAGCACATCCGCCAGCAATTGCAGCACCTGCGCGCGCTTGTCGCCCGATACCAGTTGGTTGAATTGCCCGCCCGATTCTTCAGCGATGACCGCGTCATTTGGGTAGTGCTGCTGCAAGGCGCGGCAGATGATCGCTTGCGAGCCATAATCGGCGATGGTGACTGGCTCGGCATGATCGCCCGCCGTCTTTGTGCTGGCGCTGAGGTAGCGGTCTTGCACCAGTTGGCAGAGTCTGGCGGCATCGCGCACGGCTGCGCGGATTGCGTACATAGTCGCCTCACGATTTTTATGCGGCGCAAGCAACTAATTTTGCCAGACTTGCCGCGGGCAAACAAGCTGTCGCAGACATCCTGCCCTTACCCGCGCCAGGATTCTCGTGTACAATCCTCTACCCCCTAAAACATGCCACAGGAGAAGACCTTGGCGCAGAAGAGCGAGTTTGCGATTGAAGGCTTGCGGGAATACGACCGACGATCAGCCGTGCGCTGGCTCATTTCGCACTGCTTCGAGCACAAGCTGTATTTCTTTATCGGCTTGGTGGGCTTCGCCTTGACCTACATCACTTTTTCGGGAGCGCGGGTGATGTTTGGACGGGGCGCAGAACTGATCATTGCTGGCGGTGACGCCCGGGCGGTGATCGCGGTCAGCCTCGCCGTATTGATCTTGTCGGTGTCGGACGGCTTGTTTTCGCTGCTGGGATCGATGTCGATGGTTATCTTGTCGACGCGGGTCGAGCGAGATTCGCGGCACGAGCTGTATACCAGCTTGCTGGGCAAGAGCCAGACATTCCACGACCAGCAGCGGGTGGGCGATATCATGGCGCGGGCTACCGATGATGTGCGCCAGCTGAACTTCGTGATTCATCCCGGCATCATGTTCATGTTTGATATGGTGTTGGGTTTCGCGGTTCCGTTGACCTACATCGCAGCCATCAATATGGAATTGCTGCTGGTGCCGCTCCTTTTTGTCGTCGCGTATGTGATTGTTGTGCGCCGCTACATGCGCCGGCTGCAACCGGTGATGATGCAGCAGCGTCAGCAATATGGCACCCTCAGCGCGCGCCTGGAAGAGACCATCAGCGGCATCGAGATCGTCAAAGTGGCGGCGCAGGAGCTCGCGGAGCGCAAGAAGTTCAAACGCAACGCCTGGAAGTATCGCGACTTCTTCGTGCAGCAGGGCAAGATCGAAGCGGCGTATCTGCCCCTGCTGATGTTCGGCATCGCTTTCGGATTCTTCTTCTTGCATTGCCTGCATCTGCACGAACGCGGCATCTTGAGCATTGGCGATATCATCGCGGTCGCTGGCTTGATGCAAGTGCTTTCCTTCCCGGTATTCATCTCGCTGTTTTCGATCAGCATGATCCAACTGGGCATCGCCGGCGCGCGCCGCATCCTCGAGTTGATCGATCAGCGCACGGACATCGATGAGAATCTGGCGGGACACCGCGCCCCCGTGGTCGGCGCAATCGAATTCGACAATATCACTTTCAAGTTCCACGGCAAGACAGTGTTGGAAGATGTGTCGTTCCGGGTCGAGCCGGGGCAGACGGTCGCTATCGTCGGGCAGACGGGCAGCGGCAAGACCACGCTGACGCAGTTGGTTGGGCGCACTTACGATGTCGATGCCGGGCGTGTGCTGATTGATGGCGTGGATGTGCGCGATTGGAATCTCGACCGGCTGCGCTCGCAGATGGGCAAGATCGAGCAAGATGTCTTCCTGTTTTCTCGCTCTGTGGCAGAAAATATCGCCTTTGGCGTACAAGATGCCACGCAAGAGCAGATCGAAGCGGCCGCCAAAGAAGCCCAGGCGCACGACTTCATCCTGTCTTTCAACGATGGCTACGACAGCGAGATCGGCGAACGCGGCGTGATGCTCTCGGGCGGTCAGCGACAGCGTCTGGCTCTGGCGCGGGCGTTTTTGCGTCAGCCCAGTATTTTGATCTTGGACGACTCCACCAGCGCGATCGACAGCGCCACCGAAGACGAGATCCAAAAAGCCATGCGCCGCGCCCAAGAGGGCAGAACCACCATCTTGATCACGCATCGCCTGTCGCAGATCCGCTGGGCAGACCGCATCATCGTGCTGGAAAACGGACGCGTCATCGCCAATGGCCGGCACGAAGAACTGCTGGGAAGTTCACCCCATTATCGGCGCATTTTCGCCCGCTACGATGCGCCTGAATTGGCGCCTGCATTCGCCTGATGAACGAACACGCGACAAATCGCAAGCCCGCGGCAGATAAGAGAGGAGCGACATGGGCTTCATAATGGATGGGCTGGACGCCGAAGACTACGATCGCCAATACACCGATTGGGAATTGGTCAAACGCATCATTGGCTACTTTCGACCGCAAGGCTTGAAGATGCTGGTGGTCGCCGTGGTCGTCTTCCTCAGTTCGCTGATGGACCTGGTGCTGCCGGTGGTCGTCTCGCAAGCGCTGGATCAGCTGCAGTTCACGCCCGAGACATTTGACCCGATCACGACGGCGATCATTCTGGGCGTCGCGGCCAGCGCTGGCTGGGTGGCCAACATGGTCCGCCAGTGGCTGTCGGCAGAGGCGGTCGGCGATGTCACTTTCGACCTGCGTGAGGACGCCTTCAATGCCGTGACCGAGCGCGACATGTCCTTCTATGACCAGTTCGCCACCGGCCGGGTCGTCAGCCGCGTTCTTTCTGATACGCAGGCTTTCAGCGAGACCGTGCGCCTGACCATCAACCTGATGAGCCGCATGCTGCTGGTTGTGCTGTTGATCATCTACCTGTTCACGGTCAATGTGAACATGACGCTGGT
>DAOUJB010000213.1:0-3000 GCA_034423155.1 Anaerolineae bacterium
ATCATCGCGCTGCGACCGCCCGGCTCGCTGATTTATGCCCAGCAGATACAATTTGACGAAACCAAGCTGCCTTGGGATGGCTTCGGTGATTACGAGTCCATCGCCATCGCCGCCATTGACGAACGCGGCGTGATTGGTCCCTTGTCGGCCGAAATCAGCCCGCGCCAAAGCAGCAGCTGAGAGCGGTGGTCATGGATATGCGCATCGCCCATATCATCAAAGTCACCCGCATCAGCGGCGCAGAGCGGCATCTGTTGATTCTGCTGGGCGGGCTGCGCGAGCAGGGCGTGGATGCGCGGCTGATCATGCTGGTCGAGCGCGGCAAACCCATGGACGACATGGCTGCGGCGGCACAAGCGCGCGCTATCCCGTTGACGCGCCTGACCATTCGCGGCCATTATGACATTCCCCTGCTGTGGCGTTTGCGGCGGGCATTGCGAGCCATTTCGCCCGATATTGTGCATACCCACCTGATCCATGCCGACATGTATGGCTATGCCGCGGCGAAGCTGGCCCGCGTGAGCTCCGTGATCAGCAGCCGGCACAACGATGATCAATTCCGCTATCGTCCCCGCTGGCGGCGGCTAAATAGACAGCTGTGGCGGCGTCTGGACGCGGGCATCGCCATCTCCGGCGCGGTGGCGAACTTCGCCGAGGTAATCGAAGGCGCACCCCGCGACAAACTGCACATCGTGCGCTATGGCATGGAATATCGCTGGCTGAGCGACGAGACAATTGAACACGCCCGGCACAGCTTGCGCGACGAGCTGGGCTTGCCGTTGGATACGCCGCTGCTGGGCATGGTCTGTCGGCTTGTGCAGCAAAAAGGCGTGCCCTATGCGCTGGAGGCGCTGCGGCGCATTCAATCCGACTTCCCCCAGGCGCGTCTGGTGATCATCGGCGATGGCGAAAAAGCCGGCGAGCTGCGACAGCTGGCGACAGCGCTGGGCGTGGCCGAGCGCGTGCATTGGCTGAGCTGGCGCGCTGATGCGGCCGAACTGATGACGGCGCTGGATGTGCTGTTGGTGCCGAGCTTGTGGGAGGGCTTTGGCCTGGTGGTCTTGGAAGCCATGGCGCGGCGCGTGCCGGTGATCGCCAGTCGAGTCAGCGCGCTGCCCGAAGTGGTTGTGCACGGCGAGACGGGTATTTTGATCGAGTCGCGCGATGTGGACGGGCTGGCGCAGGCGATTGCGCGGCTGCTGGGCGATCGTGCGCTGCGGAAATATATGGGTTTGCTGGGCACTGCGCGGCTGGAAGAACATTTCAGCGCCAGGCGGATGGTCGAAGAAACTGCCAAAGTCTATGAATCGGTCTTGGCCAAGCGCCGACTTCGCTAGGGCACGATGAAGATGACATCATTGGCTTGCACGATCCGCTCCCCCTTGTGCAGCGCCAGCCGCAGCACATAATTGCCCGACGCCAGCGAATTGGCATGCAGCGTGGCCAGCGGCGCATCTCGGCGCGATTCGTGCACCGCATGCTCCAGTGGCGTGAAATCGGCGAATTGTCCGCCGCGGATGTAGAACAGGTAATAATCAGCCTGGCTGGAATCGAAGACGGCGCTGCCCACAATCGGTATGGGCTGGCTGACCGACTGCCAGCTGTGCGGCTGGGTGATCTGCAGTTGCGCGCCGACATTTCCAAATTGCTGCTGCTGGTAGACGCCTTGCCAGCAATCGATCGTGGGCAGAAAAGCCAGGTTATGCTCGCGGGCATAGCGTTCGGCTGCGACCGCATCGCGCTGCGAAGTGGCGGGACCGACGATGAAAAGCAGATTCTGCGCGCCAGCCGCGATCGCTTCGGCTTGGTGTTCGATCGGCACGCGACAGAAATTGGGCGGGATGGGCGGCAGATCGCCCGGCGCAACGCGGAATTGGATGCCCGCGGCCATTTCGGGCGGCAGAGGATAAGCCAGCGTGCTGTAGACATCGGGGGAAATCTCAACCAGAAGCGAGCCAGAAGTGGGCGGCGGCGTGGGATAGCGCTGGGCGACCGGCGGAAAATGCAGGTTGCCGGCGCGGTCGGGGATGCCAGCGGGACCATCCAGCGCCCATTCGCTGACGAAGGCGGGGCAGTCGATAGCGCCGACTGTCAATTCGCGTACATCGCAGACTTGGCGGCGTGATAGGCCCGGCGGCGGATTGGTCTGGTCGGCGAGCAATCGACCATCTGTGGCGAAGGCGCTGCGGCGGGTTTCGTTGCCATAGATGCCACGCAGCACGCTGTTCCAGATGGGCGCCGCGCCGGTCAAGCCGCTGGAATCGCGCATGGGATCGCCATCGTTGTTGCCCACCCAGACGCCCACAGCGACATTGCGCGTATATCCGACCGTCCAGTTGTCCTTGACATCGTCTGTCGTGCCCGTCTTCACCGAACTGGCGATGCCATCCGTGCGCAGCGGGCTATATGCGCCCATGGCTGGCGCGCGCGCATCGTTGTCGCCCAAAATATCGCTGATGAGAAAGGCGATGCGCGGATCGAGCACGCGAATCGGCTCTGTTTCCCGCTGCGCCGACTGGGCTGTGACCTGCCCCCGCGGGCAGCCGTCATCAAGCTGATAGACGATGCGAGAAGCGCTGTCCAGCACGCAGCGGATGGCGGTCACCGGCACATAATCGCCGCCATTGGCAAAGACGGCAAAAGCATTGGTCAGCTCGATGAGCGTGATTTCGCCGCCGCCCAGGGTCAATGACAAGCCATAACTGGAGGCGTCTTCCGCCAGCGTGTCGATGCCGAAGCGCCGCAGCAAGTCCAGCAAGTATTCCACGCCCACAAGGCGCAGCGTCTGCACAGCCGGGATGTTGTAGCTGTTGGCCAGCGCAGCCCGCATGGTCATAGGTCCATGGAAGCGATTGTCGAAGTTGCGCGGCGCATAGACCGGTTGCCCAGGCACGGCGATCTCGGTCGGCGTATCCCACAGTACATCCAGGGGCGAAAAGCCTCGCTCCATGGCGGCGGCATAGGTAAAGGGCTTGATCGTGCTGCCGGGCTGGCGGAAAG
>DAOUJB010000214.1:0-8872 GCA_034423155.1 Anaerolineae bacterium
AATATCGGCGTGGCGGTTTCGCTGCCAGAAAACGGCTTGGTCAATGTGGTCTGTCAGGATGCCGACAAGCGCAGCCTCAGCGACATGGCGGTTGCCAACAAAGCCATGTACGAAAGAGCGCGCGCCGGCAAGATCAAACCAGACGACATCCGCGGCGCGACCTTCACCATCAGCAACATGGGTCCCTATAACATCAAGGACTTCTCGGCGATCATCGCCACGCCAGAAGCGGGCATATTGGCTGTGTCATCGGCGCAGCGAGTGCCGGTCGTGCGCGACGATGGGAGCCTCGGCGTGGGCATGCGCATGCACATGACGCTGAGCGTCGATCATCGCGTCAGCAACGGGGCAGAAGGCGCGGCATTCCTGAATCACCTGCGCGGCTTGATCGAAGATCCGCTGCAGTTGTTGGATTTGTCGGCGGTGTGATCGCCCGGCTGGCAGGTCCCGCCCATCTTCGTTGCGGACATGTCTAGGCGCGTTCTGTTCATCGCTGCGCTGCATCATCCACAGCAGCTTCTGCACGATATCGCCGCTGCGCCCGACGCTGCCGAGCCGCCTCTCTTCCCGCGCAGCATGGGGCAGCATTGCTGGGAGCGGGTTTTTCGGGAGGCTGGTTATACGCTGTCAGTATTCTGGCGCAACTTGCCGGGCTTTGGCTCGCGCGACATCGCCAACTTGCGGCGCGACAAGTTCCGCAGCGGCTGGACGCCCCGCAGAATCCTCAGCGCGCTAAACCAGCGCATCCCGCCCCCGCTGCAGCCCGATATTCGGCGGCGCAATTGGCTGCTGCTGCAAGAAGCGGCGCGTTTCCAGCCCGATATCATCTGGCTTTCTGGCGACAACCGCGAAATCACGCCGGAGACGCTGGCGCGGCTGAAAGACGAGCATGGCTGCAAGCTGATTTATGTCAGCGGCGTTTCGCCAATCGTATTTTCCAATCACAACGAGCGCTCGGCAGCGCGGCTTTATGACCTGGTGCTGGTCAACGACTATTATCATGGTGTGCAATGGCAAGAGCTAGGGGCGCGGCGCATGGCCTGCCTGCCTTATGTGGCGGTCGATCCAGCCCTGCATGTGCCCCAGCCCGTCACCGATGTGCCACGCGAATACCTCTGCGATATCGGCTTTGTGGGCACGCTGCTGCCGCAGAACCTGTACAGCGAGCGAGTTGCGGCTCTGGAAAGCCTGCGCGAATTCGACCTGGGCATCTGGAGCATTCACGAGCTGCCGAAGTCGCTGCGGTCGGCATATCGTGGCAGCGCATTGGGCGATGCGATGCTGCAAGTGCTGTCGTCGGTCAAAATCAGCATCAATGTGCACGGCGATTTCATGCGGTATGGCGGCAACATGCGGCTTTTCGAGTCGGCGGCGCTGGGCGCATTTCAGATCGTGGATGATCGCCCGGGCCTGCACGAATGGTTCACGGTCGGCGAGCATCTGGAGGTCTTCCGAGATCTGGACGAGCTGCGAGACAAGGTCGCGCATTACCTGGCGCATGACGATGAACGCCGACAGATGGCAGCCGCGGCGCGCGAGCATGTGCTGAAAACGCACACCTATGCGCACAGGCTGGCGCGGGTCGAGGCGTTGCTGGCGGATATCTAATCTGCAAAAGCAGGCGGCAACTCACATCCCAACCCGCACGATGCCCAGTTGGATCGTGTCGTCCTGCGCGCCGGGCACATTGGTCAGCACATCGTAGCGGATGGCATCGGGCAACATGTACCAACCGGTCAGCACGCGATATTCACCAGCCGGCAAAAAGCGCGTATCAAAGCGCACGGTCTCCGTCAGTTCGTCGCCCGCCTGCAAGTTGCCGAAGGAAGTATCGTCCTGTCGCCCGGGCACCAATCTGCCCGCCTCGTCCAGCAGGTGGACAAAGCGCACATCGTTGGCAGAGCGCGGCGCTTCGAATCGCCACCAGAAGCGCACCGCCAATTCGTCATCGGCTCGGTCTGGCAGAAAGTAGCCCGCCAGCACGATGTCGTCTTCGATGCGGATCGGATCGTATATGGTGCCGGTCGAAAGGCCGCGGATATCCACCAGCTCGACCCTGACGCCGTGACAAAACAACAGCGTGTCGTCTATTCGCGGCGGACAGGGTGGGTCGAGCTCAACGAGAAGACTGTGGTAACCGCGCCGTGCCATAGGCAAGGGCAGCGATAGCGGGATCTTGCCATTGACCTCCAGCGAGTCCAGCAGGGTGTCATTCAGCGAAATCTCGACGCGCCTGTTGACTGCCTCCAGCGTGGCGTTGAACTCCAGCCAGCCCGGCTGCGATTTATAGATGTAGGCTTGAAAGGAGTTTTCGTCGGCCTTGGTGGCATACAGCAATGGCGGAGTCGCGCGTGACAATGGCGTCTCAAACACACTACGGCTTTCATCCTCGTACCGGGGTTCGCCAAGCTGCTGCCGCGCCCGGCGTAGCATCTGCGCCAGCGCCACTGCGCCCATATCTGGATTCTTGTGCACGATGACAACATCAGCGCCGGCCTGCCACAGCAGCGAGGGTTCGAACAAGGAGAGCAGATCGAACTGCGCCATATCGGCTGCCGACGCAGCGTGCTCACCGCCGATGAAGATCGGCTTGCCATGCGCCATCTGCAGGTACAGCGCCTGGTTTCGAGTCGCGGGCAGGTCGTAGGGCAGGTTCAATATCGCCCGAATATCGGGTCGCGCGGCCAGATCCCAAATTGCTTGCGGCGGCCTGGAAGACGCGCTGGGCATCTCTGGCACCATGCGGAAATCCTCGACCAGCAGCAGGACGACCACGGTGGCTATGGCCAATCGCAGCCAGGGATGTTGGCGCTGCATGAGTCGGCGCGACCACAAGGCAGCTGCTCCAAAGCCGGCCAACATCGCAAACGCCAGCGCAAACAGCAGCATGAAGCGGTCGGGCTGTCCCGCCAGTTGCAAAAATGGCAATCCAAAAAGCGCGGCGAATGGCAAGGGCACGATCGTTTCATAACCGACGATGGCTATCGTCAGCGCCTGGTCGGCCACCTGCAAGAGCGGTCCCAGCGCCATCAGCCAAGCCACAATGGCCACCAGCAGCCACCAGCGAGCGGCGCGCTTGCCCACAATACCCACTAATGCCAGCGAGCCGGCCAAGAAACCGATGAAGGCGGCGCCTGGTGCAGCGGACAACCCGGGCTCGCTTGACGAATGCCCTAACAGAGCGAGTTGGAAAGGATGCCCAGCTGTCGGCGTAACAATATCCAGCAGGTCGATGCTGTGCTTGACGGTGTCGGCGGTTGGCGGTCGGCTGAGCAGCTCGCCCAAGACCGGCGACAGGTACAAGAGCAGCAATGCGCAGCCACCCAGAGCGACTGCCAGTCCACGCAGCGCCCCGACTTGATCCCGCCGCTGCCAGCGCGCCAGCACAAACAGCGCCGTCAGGGGCAAGATGGCATAAACCAGCTGTGACAGGCTGCCCATCGCTGCCAGCGCAAAGAAGAAAACCGCCCGCAAGTAGCGTCGCTTGCCGCCCAGATCGGCATAGCTGTAGAGGCAGATCACAAGAAGTGGCAACTGCCATTGCATGAGCGCGCCGAGCTTGCCGTCTATCAGCAGGCTTTGCAGCCAAGGGAAAGCCAAATACACCGCGCCAGCCATGAAGGCCGGCAGCTGTGCCGAGGCGCCCAAGTGCCGCCGCGCCAGCAGATACATGGCTAGGCCATTGCCGGCCAGCGACAAGATCAGCACGATGTTGTAGGCAGCGGCCAGCGGCATGACCAGCGCCAAGACTCCAGCCGGAAAATGCGCCAGCGGGTTCGCCCACAACTGCAGCGCCGGTATGCCCTCTGGATAGACAAATAGCGAGTGGTAGAAGACATCATCGCCGGCTTGCAGCGCGCTTTTCACCCACCAAATCTGCTGTGCCACTGCATAGATATCGCCCGACTCCGCGCCGATATAGCGGCTCGACATGGTGGTATGCGCCGGTGCCGTGACATGCAGCGCCAGCAGCAGATAGCCAAGTGCCGCCAGCCAGGCTGCGTAATGCCTGCGGTATAGCCTTCCGCGCCAGTCAAGCGAATTCATCAGCCGATCGCTTCCGCAGATAGCAGCCTGCGCGAGCCTCTGGTGCGATAGATTCGATAGGGGCGCTCGTGCGCGAAGCCCAGGAAAACCTCTTTGTTGACGCGCAAGTCGTCGCCATTGATGCGCAGCAGGTAGCTATCGCCCTGCCGCCCACGCCGCAGCACGCGCTCGACTTCCCCAGCCAGCGCTTCGACGCTGTTCGCACGCAGATCGCTGCCGATGCGCATGCTGCCACGGCCGACCAGCCCAACCAACAGCGCATTCATGATGATTAGCGCGCCGCCCGCGCCTGTCAGGATTGGGTTGCCCTCGCGCTGCCCGACAAATAGCAGGCTGGTTGCGCCGATGACGAAGAAAATGAAGAGCGCGCCCGCCAAAAGCAACTGTCGTCGCCGCATGTGCTGGATGCGCGCCACCTGCGCTGGGCTGAGCCTGCCCTGCCGGTTCGCAGCCAAGTCCGACCCGGTGAATTGCAGCGCAGCCATCAAGCTGCTCGCCGCTGCTGTCATGGCGCTTGGGCGTCCGCTTCTTCTGCAACGGGTGCGCCAGGCAGCGACTCGATATACAGCGACTGGCTGGGGAAAGCAAACTCGATATTCAGCTGCTCGGCGATGCCCATAATCTCCAGAAAAATCGCTTCTTTGCGCGCCATGAATTCGCGGAAATCCGGATTTAGCACCTGGCATATCACGCGCACATCCAGCGAGCTGGCGCTCATATCAACGAAGTGGGCTATGACAGACTCGGCGTCGATATCTTCCTGGCTCTGCAGCAAGGCGCGGATTTCTTCCAGCAGCGCGCGCATCTGTTGGGTTGTCGTGCTGTAGGTGAAGCTCAGCGTCAGGTCGAGGCGGCGCTTTTGCATGCGCGACAAGTTCACCACGATCGCATCGGTGAGCAGGTGGTTGGGCACTGTGACCAGCGCTTGGTCGAGCTGGCGAACGCGCGTCGAACGCACGCCGACCACTTCCACGATGCCGGTGACGGCGGGCGTGCGGATGAAGTCGCCGACTTTGAATGGATTGTCAGAAACGATGGCCGCAAACCCGAACATATTGCTGACGGTATTTTGCGATGCCAGCGAGATGCCGATGCCGACAACGCCAAACGAAGCGATCAGAGCAGCGACATCGATATGCAATTCTTGCAGCACAAAGATCGCGCCCAAAGCCAGGATCAGGAATTTGACCAGCGTGTTCAAAAACGGCATCAAGCGCTCGGGAATGGCTATGCCGCCGAGTCGTTCGATAGCCGCAGGCTGCAGGGCGACGACTTCAAATATGCGCATGAGGGCGAAGAAGACCGCGCCGATCAGCAGCGAGCGGCCGACCGCCTGGGCGATCTGCACCACTTCCGCGCTGAAGCTGAAAAGCGCCGCGACCAAAATCAAGGCGAAACCCACCACGGCGACGCGCAAGGGCGAGATGCAAGCCTCGACCAAGCTGTCATCGAGTTGGCTTTCGCTGCGGCTGACCGCGATGCGCAATGGCTTCAGCAGCAGCCAGGTCAAAAGCCAGCGCAGCAGCAGAATCACCAGCGCGGCGAATAGAAAGGGGATTAAGTCGAGCAGGATGCGCTGTACAAAATCTGGCAAGTCAGCCAGAAATGGCAGCCATTCGCGTAAATCAATTTCCATTTTGCATTGCTCGGTCGCTCTGCCTGGCGGGGATGTTTATTGTACGCGCTGCCAGCCGAGATGCAAGCGGCGCACAGACCTAGACTTGAAATCCATCCCGATATTCTACGACCTTGCGTTCATAATCAGACACATAGCGCATGAGCTTGTCTTCCAGCTCTTCCCATTCGTCGCTCAGAAACAGGCTGCGCAGGGTATCGGAGCTTTCTGTGACGAACTCGATCTTGCGCATGGGGTGTTGCCCATAGGCAATGTGCCAAGCCATGTGCATGAATACACCCACCTTTTGTACGGCGGGCACGAAGCTGCTGAGCATGAAGCGATAATATTGTTCTTGTCTGTCATGTCGGATATTGTAGAATAGGATCAGCTTGTATCTGGGAACGATGTGCTGAAATGTAGCCATTGGATTAGGACCGTCGCCGCATTTTGACCACCAGCGAACTTTAGCATAGAATCCTGACAAGTGGTACGGCGCGTATTCGCGGCAGTCGCGTCACATTCGGCCCGCTGCCTCCCTCGCAGCTTGGGCAAGCCAGCATAGGGATGCCATCCATGCAGGAATTGCAACGGGCGATTGAAGAGTTGCGTGGGCGCGCAAATGCCGCCACAGACCCGCGGTCCCTCGCCGAATTGCAGCAAGAAGCCCGAGACCTGCTGACCGAAGCAAAAAACACCCCACTGGAACAAAGGGCACAGGCGCTCTTTGCCGAGATAGCGGATTTGCAAAGCCATGCCACCCGACCCGACACAGCGGCGATGCGTGGGCTGGTGCGGCGGGCGCGCATCCGTATCGAAATCGCGGGCGACGATGACGACATCGATGAAGCCATTGATATTTTGGCCGACGCCCTGCGCATTGATGCTGGCAACGCCGATGTCATCAGCCTCTTGCAGCGAGCCGGCGCACACAGCGCGCAAGCCAGACAGCGCGTGCAAGACCTCTTTTCACGACACGACCTCCAGCAGGCACCCAGCATTACACCCAGCGAGCCACCATCTCAGACTGAATCGGCACGCAGCGAAGAAGCCGCCCACAGCCCGAGCACAAGCTTGCGCGGCCAGCCAGCGCAGCCAGAACCAGCCGCCCCTGCCCCCGCCAGCGAAGCCCAGCCTCGCACAAGCGCCGAGACTTTCGACGACTTGCTAAAGCGCCTCACCGAGAGTTATTACTCGGGCGAATATCAACAGGCGATCGATGTCGCCAACCGCATCCTGGCGCAAAGCCCCGATCATGCGACAGCGTTGGAATATCGCGAGAAGTCGGAAGACAACCTCATCCGCGGCATCGTGCCCGACCACCGCATCCCTTTTGAAGCGCGCGTCGCCTACAACCGCGCCAACTCGCTCGTGCGCGCCGGCAATTATGAGCAAGCGACCGGGCTCTACCGCGAAGCCCGCGAACTGGCCGAACGCGATGGCATCCTCAGCTGGAAAGATGTCGAGCAGGCATTGCTGGATATCCAGGACCTGGCATTGGCGCGCGAATTGCTGAACGACGGCGACCGCCTGATGGCAAACGACAACTGGACGGAGGCGCAGCGCAAATACGAAGGCGCGTTGCGCGTCGTGCCCAATGACCCGCAAGCCGAAGAACGCCAGGAGATGATCCGCCGCATCCAGCGCGATTATGACCAAATCACGCTGAGCATGAACACAATCGGCGGCACCCTGGACGAGCAAGTTGCGCAGGTCGCCCAGATTCGCAAGCTGCTTTCGCAGGTGCGACAACTCTTGCCCAAGAGCCAACGACTTTCTCAGCTGCAGCAAGAAGTCGAAGGCAATCTGGCCGGCATCCGCAGCCAATTGACCGATCAAGCCCAACTGCAGCTGAATCACGCCAAAGAAGCCAACACGCTGGACGAGCGCATCTTGCTGATGAACAGCGCCGTCAAAGCGTTGGAGATGGGGCTGGAGCTCGACCCGCAAGACAGCGGTTTCGCCGATTTGCTGATGCACGCCCGCAACAGCCAGGCCGAGGTGGCGCGGACACAGCAAGCGCTGCGGCGAGCGCAAGCCCTGGTTTCGCAGAACTTCGACCCAGAGCTGGCGCAAGCGCGGCAGATGTTGGCTGAGATGGTTGGCGAGTATGCCCAAGACGAACGCTATCGCAGCACGGTCAACGACTTGTTTCTGCGCTATCTGGAGCGGGCAGACGAGGCGCTGCAAAATGGCGACGCGGCCGAGGCGCAGTCGTGGCTCGATATCATGCGCGACGAGCCATTTCGGATTTTGGGGCGGCGCGCGGACTTGTCTCGCATCGAAAGCGTCATTCGCAATCGGCGCAATCGCGGACGCGCGATCGGCTGTGTTCTGCTGGTGATCTTGGGCATTGCGGGCGCGGCCGGCATATTCTTTAGCCGCGATGTTTGGGAGCCCATCATCTTCCCGACCGAAACGCCAACGCCAACAGCCACCAACACGCCCACGCTTACTTTTACGCCTTCGCACACGCCGACGCAAACGGAAACGCCCACAGCCACCAGAACGCCGACCATCACCCAGACACCCACCGATACCTTCACGCCGACCTTCACGCCGACGGCCACCAATACGCCCACCATCACGCCGACCGCGAGTTTCACGCCCACTGCCAGCGACACGCCTACCATCACGCCGACGCCATCTGTTCTGTGTCGAGTCTACAATGCCGATGAAGAAGCCAAGAATGTGCGCTTCCGCCCGACCATCAGCAGCCAATCGATTTTGCTGTTGCCACCCAGTACGGAACTCGATGTAATTGAAGTGCGGCGCGATGAACGCAACCCGGCTGGAAACGCCTGGTATTATGTGCGCTACAGCGACGGTGGCGCCGCGCCAATCGGCTGGGTGCGCAACGATGTCGTCAAGCTGCTGAATGTCAGCTCGCCCTGCCCCGAGCCGATATAGTCCTTACCAGCTGGTATAGCCGCCGTCCACGACCAAGTTCGTGCCGGTTGTATAGCTGGCGGCCGGCGAAGCCAGGTAATAGATAGCAGCCGCTACATCTTCGGGCTTGCCCACCCGTCCCTGGGGAGTCATGGCCAGCCAGGTGGGGTACCAGTCGGGATTTTCCATGCCTTCCGCGGTCATATCGGTGCCGATGTAGCCGGGCGAGACGCAATTGACGCGCACGCCACGATCCGCCCATTCGCCAGCCAGCGACTTGGTCAGCAAGATGACACCGGCTTTGGCTGCATTGTAATGAGA
>DAOUJB010000215.1:0-2625 GCA_034423155.1 Anaerolineae bacterium
GGTTGATTACGAAGACGAGGATTGAGCTATCGACAGTTGATGACCCGTTTCGGCGCGCTCCTTGCCTATGACGGCACCGCCTATCAAGGCTTCCAGCGACAGCCCGCGCCAAGGCCAACCATTCAGGCAGCGGTAGAAGCGGCGCTGGGGGCGGCATGTGGGCGAGATGTCGCGATTGTGGCGGCGGGACGAACCGATGCAGGCGTGCATGCGGCCGGGCAAGTTATCGCCTTTGACATCGCTTGGCGGCACAGCGAGCCTGATTTGCAGCGAGCGGTCAATTCGCAATTGCCATTGGATATCGCGTTGCAAAGCTGCTGGCCTGCGCCGGGTTTTCACCCACGCTACGATGCGCTTTGGCGGCAATATGCCTACCGCATCAGGACGCTGGCAGCGCGCAATCCCTTGACGGCGCGCTACGAATGGCAGTTGGCTGGCGTGGAGCTGGACTGGGCGGAGATGCAAGCAGCGGCGGAACAATGCTTGGGCGAGCGCGACTTCGCCGCCTTTGGCACGCCACCGCAAGCGGGCAGCAGCAATACCATCCGCGAGGTCTTTGAGTCGCGCTGGTGTGAAGCGGAAGAGGAATATGGCGAAACCTGCACCTATCGCATCCGCGGCACAGCATTTTTGTATCACATGGTGCGCCGAATGGTCGGGATGATGGTGATGGTGGGCAGGGGCAGGCTGAGCGCTGACGAATTCGCGGAGATCTTGCACAGCCGCGATCTGCAGCGAGCCAAGCACCTGGCGCCACCCCAGGGTTTGACGCTGGAGCGGGTTGGTTATCCGCCCGGAATTTGGGAAGCAGCAAGGGGCGAAAGCGCGACAGGCAGAGCCGGCGCAGCGCTGGAGGAACAACAATGAGGCAAGCGATACAGAAGACTACTGCGACAACCCCCGCTGATATTGAGCGGAGCTGGTTCGTGATCGACGCTCAGGGCATGACGCTCGGCCGCCTGGCATCCAAAGTGGCACCGATCTTGCGCGGCAAGCACAAGCCCTACTTCACTTCGCATTTGGATACCGGCGATTATGTCATCATCGTCAATGCCGACAAAATCCATGTCACTGGCAAGCGGCTCGACCAGAAGATCTATTATCGCCACACCGGCTATCCCGGCGGCTTGAAACAAATGACCCTGCGCGAAATGATGAGTCGCTTCCCCACGCGCGCGCTGCAATACGCTATCAAAGGCATGCTGCCCAAGGGTCCGCTGGGCAGGCAAATGTTTCGCAAACTCAAGATTTACGCGGGCGCCGACCATCCACATCAGGCTCAGCAGCCACAAACGCTCGAGCTCTAGGCGAGCGGCAAGGAGAACAGCATGTCAGCACAATATTACGAAGGCATCGGGCGACGTAAATCGGCATCGGCTCGCGTGCGGCTCTTCCCGGGCGGTACAGGCCGTTTCATCATCAATGGCAAAGCGGGCGAAGATTACTTGCCGCGCTTTGGCGATATGTTGGTTTGCCTGGCGCCCCTCACACATATCGGGCAAGAACGCAGCTATGATGTTTCCGTGCATGTCAATGGCGGCGGCATCACCGGGCAGCGAGACGCCATCTTGCTGGGCGTGGCGCGCGCGCTGGAAAAGATCGACCCCGATCTGCGCGGCACCCTGAAGCGAGAAGGTTTCCTTTCGCGTGATGCTCGCGCCAAAGAACGCAAGAAGCCCGGCTTGAAGCGCGCCCGCAAAGCACCCACCTATACCAAGCGCTAGCTTTCGACAGCGCGGCACGAACCGCTGCGCAGACGGCGAATCCGTTGGTGGGTAAAAAGGACTGCGCCATCTCCAGCAGCGCCACATTAACCATTGTCGGTTTGGGTCCCGGCTCGATCCAGCATCTGACGCGACGCGCCTGGCGCGCCCTGCAAGACGCCGACACGCTCTACCTGCGCACCAATCGTCACCCTGCCGCCTCCGAATTGCCTGTTACGGGGCAATGCATCAGCTTTGACGACATCTACGAGGCATACGACCGCTTCGATGATGTCTATGACCAGATCACGACGCGCCTGCTGGATGTTGTGCGGCGCGGGGAATCGGCGGTCTATGCTGTGCCCGGCGACCCGCTGGTGGGCGAAGCGACCGTCGCGCGACTGTTGACCCTGGCTGACCAAGAGAATCTGCATGTCGAAATCATACACGGCATCAGTTTCATCGAGCCTTGTCTGGCGCAGTTGGGCATTGATGCGCTGGATGGCTTGCAAGTCCTGGATGCGCTGGAAATCGCCGAAGCCTATCATCCGCCGATCAACCCAGCCCTGCCGGCGCTGCTGGCGCAAGTCTACAGCCGCGGGGTCGCTTCCAACCTCAAGTTGACGCTGATGAACCAATATCCTGACACATTCCCGGTCACGCTGCTGCACGCCGCTGGCACAGACGAGGCGCTGGTGGAAGCGCTGCCCTTGTACGAGATTGACCGCAGCCCGCATATCGGCGTCATGACTGCCCTCTATCTGCCGCAGTTGGACGAGCTCAGTAGTTTTCAGTCATTGCAAAATATCATCGCCCACCTGCGCTCGCCCGCCGGTTGTCCCTGGGATCGCGAGCAGACGCACCAGTCGCTGCGCCCCTTTTTGATCGAAGAAGCCTATGAAATGCTGGAGGCGCTGGACGC